>JBKKDH010000361.1:0-8532 GCA_046708445.1 Arthrobacter sp. | reverse complement strand
CCATCAGCAGGCAAAACCGCCGGCTGATCGGGGAGGCCAGTACATGGAGCGATGTTTCGCACCGGTTGTATGGGAGGCCGAGCCCGGCCTCCAGGCCGAGCCGCCTCACCAATAACAATTCCGGGCTTGCCCGGGGCTGGAGTCGATGTGGCTATTTCTGAACAACTGCCCGAGGTCGTTTTTGATCAGGGACAGAAAGCTACCTCTCGCGCCACGCGAGCAACCTCAACAACCGGTGCAGCAGACGAAAAGCCTGCGGCCGGTTTTGCTGTCTCCGGAAGGGATGCCACCATCAGCAGCTTCGTCATTGACACGTCCGTCCTGCTCTCCGATCCCCGCGCACTGCTGCGCTTCGCTGAGCATGAGGTCATCGTTCCGATCGTGGTGATCAGCGAGCTGGAGGCCAAGCGGCACGATCCTGAGCTCGGCTACTTTGCCCGCAAAGCCCTCCGGCTCCTCGACGACCTGCGCGTCAAACATGGCGGCCTCAACCGGCCCATCCCGATAGGGGACGACGGCGGGACCCTCCTGGTGGAAATGAACCACATTTCCGCTGAGGTGCTTCCGCTGGGCTTCCGCAGCGGCGACAACGACAGCAGGATCCTGGCTGTGGCCAAGAACCTCGCCAACGAAGGCCGGAACGTCACGGTGGTCTCAAAGGACCTGCCTATGCGCGTCAAGGCCTCGGCCATGGGGCTGACAGCCGACGAGTACCGCAACGAACTGGTGAAGGACTCAGGCTGGACCGGCGTCGCGGAAGTGGAGGCCAGCGAGGAGGAAATCTCCACCCTGTACGGCCACGAACCCGTCTTCATCCCCGCGGCCGCGGAAATGCCGGTCAACACAGGGCTGGTGCTTCTCTCGAACAGGGGCTCGGCCTTGGGCCGGGTAGGTGCCGACAAACAGGTGAGGCTCGTCAAGGGGGACCGCGACGTCTTCGGATTGCACGGACGCTCTGCGGAGCAGCGGCTGGCCATTGACATGCTGATGGATCCCGCCGTCGGAATTGTGTCCATCGGGGGAAGGGCGGGCACTGGCAAGTCGGCGCTGGCCCTGTGCGCAGGCCTCGAGGCGGTACTGGAACGCCGCGAGCACCGGAAGGTCATTGTGTTCAGGCCCCTCTACGCCGTGGGCGGCCAGGAGCTAGGCTACCTGCCTGGCTCCGAGTCGGAGAAGATGAACCCCTGGGCGCAGGCCGTCTTCGACACCCTGGGCGCTTTGGTCAGCCAGGAAGTCGTGGAGGAGGTCATGGACCGGGGCATGCTGGAAGTCATGCCCCTGACCCACATCCGCGGCCGCTCCCTGCATGACGCATTCGTGATTGTCGACGAGGCCCAGTCGCTGGAGAAGAACGTGCTCCTCACGGTGATGAGCCGCATCGGCCAGAACTCCAAGATCGTCCTCACCCACGACATCGCACAGCGCGACAACCTGCGTGTCGGCCGGCACGACGGCATCGCAGCCGTGGTCGAGACCCTGAAGGGCCACCCGCTCTTCGGCCACATCACCCTCACCCGCTCCGAACGCTCCCCAATAGCAGCCCTGGTAACAGAACTCCTGGAAGGCGCCGAAATCTAGCCACTTGCGGTAGGTGCGGGGCCCGAGGTCCAATTCGTCGGGCCACCTCCCTTCTCCGTCGCTTAGACACCTCCCGCCGCTCCGCCACGGTCGCTGAGCGACCGACGGAGCCCCTATGCGTCGTGTCTAAGCGCCGGCGAAGAGGCGCTGCCTGGCAGAGCCAGCAACTGCCCGGCACTAACCGACGGCGAGGTACTTGGCCGCGGCTTCGTGGCCTTCGACTTGAAGAGTCCAGTCAGGTCGTTTGAAGGTGGCTGGGGTGAGGCGGACTTTTTGGACTTCCTCCATATTGCCGCCCCAGGACATCCGGCTGACGCCGTTGAGTTCGTAGCCGAGCGCGCGGGACACGCCCAGGGAGGCGGCGTTCCAGACGGCGGCTTCGGACTCTGCGACCTCGGCTTTGAGCCAGTCGAACGCGTAGAGAGCGACGGCGGCGCGCATCTCCTTGCCGAAGCCCTGGCCGTGGACGGAGTGCTTGAGCCATGAGCCGGTGCTGACTGTCTTGAGGGCGGCGAAGTCCTTGGCGCCAATGTCCTGACAGCCGATGAACCCGCCTTCGTGCCAGATGCCCAGGAGCAGGGTCCAGGACTCCGGGGTGGCTTCGCTCCGGCACCGCCAATAGAACTGCGCCATTTTCGGCCCGAGCTCCTCGGCAGGGAGCTCGGCCCAGGGGGTGCTGAAGGGATTCCTGCCTGGTTCATGCACTCCACTGCTGGCTGCCGATACCGCGGCCGGAATGTCGTCGTCCGTGATGGGCCGCAGCACCAGGCGGGGTGTGCTCAGCGTGAGGCCGAAGAGGGGCCAGAGGGAAGTCAGCGCGGTCATCAGGGAAGCCTAGCCCACGGCCGGCCGCAGAGCCTGTCACACGGCAGCCAGGCGCGGTGCCCGGCTGGCTCAGGCGGAGATATCCCAGCTGATGTGCCGCCGGACGTCCGTAAGGTTCATCGACTCAGCCAGGAAGAGATCATCCAGCATGTACTCGTCAACAGCGATGACCCGAAGCCAGTGACCGTAGTCAGGAGTGGCGGCTTCCAGCGACTGGCTGGCCACGCAAACGCCAGTTTCCAGGTCGATCCGCACCCGGTTGCCGCCGGGCATGCACAGCGGTGCGGCGGGATCTGCGGCGTGATAGGCGGCTGATGGCGTGACGATGGCTTCCAGGGCCGCGCGCCCGTCATGGTCGACCCGGCGTACCCCGGTGACGTCCACGGCGTTGCTGCCCGGAAACTCCAGGGGCACCGGGGCGTTCCCTGCCAGCTCGACAGGATCCAGGGCGGCGGAAAAGCGGCCGTTGCCGAAGCCGGGCTCACCGTATGCCGCTTCGGGGCGGCGCCTCACCAGGCCGCCGTCGTCGTATACAGGCGCCACAAGGTGCGGTGGCAGGAGCCAGGACTTCCGGGTGGCGCTGACGTAGAACCCGTCCTTGGAGTCATTGATCCCTGTTGTGCTGTGGAGGACCAGTCCGTCGGCTGTCTCGAGGCGAAGGGCACCCGGCCGGCGCAGCCACGCGCGCACCAGCGGCGCCGCAGGGTCCGGGGCCTCGGCAAAGGGCTCGTCCCAGTACTCAAAGCGCAGGCTCTGCCATTTCCAGGGTGAAGACCTGCAGAGATTCCGGAACACCGTGGTCAGGTCCGCGGGAGAATCGCGGGGGTCCGGATCCGGCCGGCGCCTGGTGTCCCATGTCGACATATCCACAGTTTACGCGTGGGCCCTCCGGCAGGAAGCGAAAATCCAGTAGCATCCGAGGGGTGATCCGACGACTGGACGAACTTTGGGAAGCTGCCCCGCTGGCCTTCTGGCTGGTCCTGGCGGCGTGCGCCTATTTCGTGGTGATGGCTGTGCGGCTGACTGTAATCGATGTGCGCCATCACCTGTTGCCCAACCGAATCGTCTTTCCGTCCTACGCCGTGGCAGGCGTCCTGCTGGCGGCGGCTGCGGTGGTACCCGTCGTTTCGGGCGCCTGGGAGCTGCCGGCCGGGCCCGACGGCGCTGCGGCCTTGTTCGGGCTGCCGGCCCTGCGGATCCTGGCCGGGGGTGCAGTTCTTTGGGGCTTCTATTTTGTGTTGCGGCTGGTTTATCCGCCCGGGATGGGATTCGGAGACGTCAAGCTCGCGGGAGTCCTGGGCATGTACCTGGGGTATCTGGGGTGGGCACACATCTTCGCCGGGACCTTCGGGGCCTTCCTGCTGGGCGGCCTGTGGAGCCTGGCCCTGCTGGCGGCCCGCCGGGGCACGCTGAAATCCTCCATCCCTTTCGGCCCTTTTATGCTGGCGGGTGCGGCCGCTGCCATGTTTCTGCCCGCCTGACCCAATCCCGCCTGACCCAATCGTGTGCCCCGCTCCACTGGCGCCGCAGCCTCCGCCAGCGTCGGACGTTAGGCTGGCAGTATGCCTGCTCCTGACTACATCCTCAAGCTCCGGCAGAAGGTCGGCCACGACCCCCTCTGGGTACCCGGTGTCCGCGGCGTGGTCCTGGACCACTCTGGCCGTGTCCTCCTGGCCCGGCGTGCCGACAACGGCCACTGGGCGCTCATCAGCGGCATGCTGGACCCCGGCGAACCACCGGCCAGGGGACTCGTCCGTGAAATCTTCGAGGAAACGGCAGTGGTGGCGGAAGCGGAGCGGGTTGTCTCGGTCGGCACTGTCGGCCCGTTCACGTATCCGAACGGCGACGTCTGCGAATTCCTGGATGTGGTCTTCCTCTGCCGTTACGTCTCAGGCACGGCACGGGTTAACGACGACGAATCGCTCGATGTCGGCTGGTTCAGCCCGGATAACCTGCCCGATCTCATGCCTGGCCACCTCACGAGCATCCGCCGTGCCCTGTCTCCCGCGGAGGCCGCCCACTTCGAGCCCTGACCAGCCCGAAGTACCTGGAAATGCGGCAGGGGCACCGCAACCCCCAAGATTGCGGCGCCCCTGCAGGCCTAATCCAGCGTCGGGCCGGCGGCCCTGTCTCTGTGGCGCACAGTCCTTCGACGGCGGTCAGCGGCGCTGGGAGACCAGTTCGCCGTCGTCGTCCTTGATGCCGTCCGACGGAGCGCTGCCCGTGGAGGCCGGCGATGCCGTTCCCTGGAGCAGGGCAGCATGTTCGGCTTCGAGGCGTTCGGCTTCCTCGCCGCCGACGGCCTCGCCGCGGGCCACCATTCCGGCGGTGTCCGAGAGCGGGATCTGCTTCAGGGTGATGGCCAGGACCAGGGCGACTGCGAGGAACGGAACCAGGTACCAGAAGACCGGAGCCAGGGAGTCTGCGTAGGCGTTCACGATCGCGTCACGCAGCTGGTCCGGCAACTGGCTCAGCGCCTGCGGATCCAAGGTGCTGGTGGACTGCGCCGCCTGTTCGGTGGAGGCGCCGGCCCCCGTGAAGGCCTTCGTCAGGGATTCTGAGAGCCGGTTCGTGAAGATCGCGCCGAAGACCGCCACGCCCAGCGACGCGCCGACTTCCCGGAAGTAGTTGTTGGTGCTGGTGGCCGTACCGATCTGGTCGGCGGGAACGGAGTTCTGCACTACCAGGACG
The DNA here is from genome assembly GCA_046708445.1 of Arthrobacter sp. GTDB lineage: Bacteria > Actinomycetota > Actinomycetes > Actinomycetales > Micrococcaceae > Arthrobacter. The sequence continues at coordinate 3,438 of JBKKDH010000361.1, read as the reverse complement.
ATGACCTGCATGATCAGGCCAAGCCCGGAGCCGAAGAAGAACAGCTGGACGCAGATGACCCAGATGGGGGTTCCTGCCGTCAGCGTCGTGAGCCACAGCATGGCCGCGATGGTCAGGCCGGCGCCGAGGATGGGGAACATCTTGTACTTGCCGGTCTTGGAGATCCGGATTCCCGAGTAGATGGACGTGCCCATCAGGCCGACCATCATGGGAAGCATCAGGAGCCCGGACTCGGCCGCGGACGTGCCCGAGGCCATCTGCAGGAAGGTGGGCACAAAGGCGATGGCGGCGAACATGCCCAGCCCGAGGGTGAAGCCGATGGCCGTGGCGTTAACGAAGATCCGGTTCCTGAAGAGGCTCAGCGGAATAATGGGGTCTTCGGCGCGGCGTTCCACCATCACAAAGGCTGCAGCCGCGACCACGAGGCCGGCGCCGAAGGCCCAGGTGAGCGGTGAATCCCAGCCTTCATCCTTCTTGCCGCCGAAGTCCGTGAAGAAGATCAGGCAGGTGGTGGCGGCGGAGAGCAGGAGCACGCCCAAGATGTCGATCCGCTTTTCGGCCTTTTTGTTCGGCAGCGTCAGCGTGAACCAGGCGATGGTGAAGGCGGCGATGCCGATGGGGATGTTGATGTAGAAGGCCCACTCCCAAGTCAGGTGGTCAACGAAGAATCCACCGAGCAGGGGACCGGCCACCGCGGAGAGGCCGAAAATGGCGCCGAGGGGACCCATGTACTTGCCGCGGTCCTTCGCGGGAACGATGTCCGCGATGATGGCCTGCGAGAGGATCATCAGGCCGCCACCGCCCAGGCCCTGGATGGCACGGAAGATGACGAAGCCCCAGAAGTCGGTGGCCAAGGCGCAGCCAACGGAGGCGAGTGTGAACAGGGCGATCGCCACCAGGAAGAGGTTGCGGCGGCCCAGGATGTCACCGAATTTGCCATAGATGGGCATCACGATGGTGGTGGCCAGGAGGTAGGCGGTAGTGATCCAGGCCTGGTGCTCCACGCCGCCAAGCTTGCCCACAATGGTGGGCATGGCCGTGGAGACGATGGTCTGGTCAAGGCTGGAGAGCAGCATTCCGGCAATGAGCGCCGAAAAGATGATCCAGATGCGTTTCTGGGTCAGCAGCAGCGGGCCGGCTGCCGCCTTCGGGCTGACATTGGTGCTCATCGGCTTCCTTCTGTGGGTACGGACTCTTCATATTCAAAGGGCTGGGAGAAGAGCTGGCTGGCGGCGGAGATGTTCTCCATCAGCAGTTCGGCGTAGGGGCGGGTGTTGCCGTCGGAGAAGTAGGCCATGCTGCTTTTCCGGGCGATGGTGCCCAGCAGCACAACGGCCATCTGGACCACGGGATGGTCGGCTGGGACGCCTTCGCGCAGGGCAACATCCTGCGCGAACTGGGCTTCCCGCTTTTCGGTCACGCCGATGATCCGGAGGATCAGCTGGGGCTCCTTTTTGATGACGCCGATCAGCTGGCGGGTTTCCTCCTCGGAGGCCGCCATGTGCTCGGAGAGCCTCAGGGAGAGCCTGACCAGGTCCTGGAACAGTGTGGGGGAGATCTCCCCCGGGGGCGAAGCCTTGCCGCCGGCGATAAATTCCTCCAGAACATCTGCAGGGATGTCGTCGTCAACGTGGCCGAGGATGGCGTCTTCCTTCGTCGGGAAGTAGTTGAAAAACGTCCGTCGGGAGATATCGGCCCGTTCGCAGACTTCCTCCACGGTGTAGCCGTTGAGGCCGCGTTCGGCGGTCAGGGCGCGCGCCACGGCGGTGACGGCCGCCCGGGTGGCCGCGCGCTTGCGCTCGCGGAGACCGCCTTCAATTACTGCACTATCATTCACAAAGTAAAGTTTTGCACTCAATCAAAATTAGTGCAAGTTTATTCCGTGGCCCCGGGAACGGCGCGAACGTACACTTGCCGCCTTGGTGCGCCGGCTGCCTTAACGCAAAAGCGGCCGCCCACCTTCGCGATGAAGGTGAACGGCCGCCGTCGTGAATGGGGCCTCCGCCGGCGAGGGAGGCGGTGGGGATTTATGCCTTGTGCGGCGGGCGCGTCATGGACATAACGTCCAGGGCGGTGTCCAGCTGCTCTTCGGTGACCTCGCCGCGCTCCAGGAAGCCCATGGCGACAACGGTCTCACGGATGGTGAGGCCCTCGGCGACGGCCTTCTTGGCGATCTTCGCCGCGTTCTCGTAGCCGATGTACTTGTTCAGCGGCGTGACGATGGACGGGGAGGCTTCGGCGAGGAAGCGTGCGCGCTCCACGTTCGCCGTGATGCCGTCGATCATCTTGTCGGCCATGACGCGGCTGGTGTTGGCCAGCAGGCGCACGGACTCGAGCAGGTTGGCGGCCATCACGGGAATGCCGACGTTCAGTTCGAAGGCGCCGTTGGTTCCGGACCACGCGATGGCGGTGTCGTTGCCGATGACCTGCGCGGCCACCATGATGGACGCCTCGCAGATGACGGGGTTGACCTTGCCCGGCATGATCGAGGATCCGGGCTGCAGGTCCGGGATGGCGATTTCGCCCAGGCCTGTGTTTGGGCCCGAGCCCATCCAGCGGAGGTCGTTGTTGATCTTCATGAAGGAGATCGCGATGTTGCGCAGCTGGCTGGATGCTTCGATCAGGCCGTCGCGGTTGGCCTGGGCTTCGAAGTGGTCGCGGGCCTCGGTCAGCGGGAGGCCGGTGTCGGTAGCGAGCAGTTCGATGACGCGCTCCGGGAACCCGGCCGGGGTGTTGATGCCGGTGCCCACGGCCGTTCCGCCGAGCGGAACTTCAGCCACGCGGGGGAGTGAGGCGTTGATGCGCTCGATGCCGTAGCGGACCTGGGCAGCGTAGCCACCGAACTCCTGGCCCAGCGTGACCGGAGTGGCGTCCATGAGGTGCGTGCGGCCGGACTTGACGACGTCCTTGAACTCCACGGCCTTGCGCTCCAGCGACTCAGCCAGGTAGCCGAGGGCCGGGATGAGGTCGTTGATCAGGGCCGAGGTGGCGGCGACGTGGACCGAGGTCGGGAAGACGTCGTTGGAGGACTGCGAGGCGTTGACGTGGTCGTTCGGGTGGACAACTTTGTCGCTGCCGGCGGCCTTGAGGGCGCGCGTGGCCAGTTCGGAGATGACCTCGTTCGTGTTGATGTTCGAGGACGTGCCGGAGCCGGTGTGGAAAACGTCGATCGGGAAGTCGCCGTCGTACTTGCCGGCAGCTACCTCATCGGCGGCCTCTGCAATTGCCTTGGCCAGCTCGCCGTCGAGCACTCCAAGTTCTGCGTTGGCCTGGGCAGCTGCCTTCTTGACCCGGGCGAGGGCTTCGATGTGGGCGCGTTCCAGGGTCTTGCCGGAGATGGGGAAGTTTTCAACTGCACGCTGCGTCTGTGCACGGTACAGGGCGTTCACGGGGACGCGGACTTCGCCCATCGTGTCGTGTTCAATGCGGAATTCTTCA
>JBKKDH010000360.1:0-8295 GCA_046708445.1 Arthrobacter sp. | reverse complement strand
CCCTGGCCGCCGGCCTGCCCGTGCTGGTGGTCGACAACGAGGACCGGGAAAACGAAGGCGACATCATCTTCGCCGCCCAGCACGCCACACCGGCACTGATGGGCTGGACCATCCGGTACAGCTCCGGAGTCATCTGCGTCCCGCTGTCCGGGGAACGCGCCGACGCGCTGAAGCTGCCGCCCATGGTCACGGTGAACGAGGACGCAAAGGGCACGGCCTACACGGTGTCCTGCGACGCCGCGGTGGGCGTCAGCACCGGCATCTCGGCGACGGACCGGGCCCTGACGGCCCGTATCCTCGCGGACCCCGCCGCCGGTCCGGCGTCCGTGACCCGGCCCGGGCATATATTCCCGCTTCGGGCCGTTGAAGGTGGAGTGCGTGACCGCCCCGGCCATACTGAAGCGGCCGTGGACTTGTGCCGGCTCGCTGGCCTGGAACCCGTGGGTGTGATCGCCGAAGTAGTGTATGACGACGGTGAAATGATGAGGCTGGACGGGCTCCGTACCTTTGCTGCCGAACATGGTTGCCCCCTGATCTCGATCGAGGATCTGGTGGCCTACCTTGAGGCAGGCGGCACGGCGGCCCCCAGCGGCACCCGGGCTGGACGCCCGGGCGGAGAAGAGGAGAAACGATGACGGCGTCCGGGGCTACGGGCAACAGCCACCACAGCAGCCAGCACGCGCAGGCGGACAACGGAAAGGTCCACCATCCGGTCAGTGGCGGGCCCATCGTGCAGCTGCCGACGGCGTTCGGCGACTTCATCGCCCAGGCCTGGACCGATCTCGTCACCGGCGCCGAACATCTCGCGGTGAGTTCCCCCAACCCGCCCCAGGACGGCAAGGCTCCCTTGGTCCGGCTCCACTCAGAGTGCCTCACCGGTGACATCTTTGGGTCCTACCGCTGCGATTGCGGGGAACAGCTGGCCTACGCCCTGGAAATGATCCACGCGTATGGAGGCACCCTGCTGTACCTGCGCGGACAGGAAGGCCGGGGGATCGGGCTGGCCAACAAGATTAAGGCCTACGCCCTCCAGGAGGCCGGTTTCGACACCGTGGAAGCCAACGAGCAGCTGGGCCTGCCGGTGGACGCACGTTCCTACAACGCGGCCGCGCAGGTCCTGGCGGAAATGGGCCTGCACGAGGTCCGGCTGCTGAGCAACAACCCGGACAAGCAGAACAGGCTCGCCAAAGCAGGGGTGAAGGTAGTGGAGATGGTTCCCACCGAGGTGCCCTCACGCGACCAGAACATCCGCTACCTGCAGACCAAGAAGGACCGCATGGAGCACCGGCTGACGCTGGACACCCATGTGGTGGGGGTGCCCGGCGGCGCCGCCGAATCTTTCCAGACCGAACCTTTCCAGCACGAACAAGACTGAACGGAACCCCACAGACAAATGAGTGGCCACGGCGCACCCGATATCGACCTCACTACCCTCAACCCGGCGGAAACGTCGCAGCTCAGGCTGGCCATCGTGGCCGCCAGCTGGCACACCCAGATCATGGATGGCCTCCTGGACGGCGCACTCCGCGCCGCCAAGGACGCCGGGATCAGCGAACCGACCGTCCTGCGCGTGCCCGGCAGCTTCGAGCTTCCGGTCGCTGCCGCGCGGCTGGCACCGCACTTCGACGCCGTGGTGGCCCTCGGCGTCGTGATCCGCGGCGGCACCCCGCACTTCGAATACGTCTGCCAGGCGGCGACGTCGGGCCTGACCGACGTCAGCGTTGCCACCGGCGTGCCGGTGGGCTTCGGTGTCCTGACCTGCGACACCGAGCAGCAGGGCCTTGACCGCGCCGGGCTGCCCGGATCCAGCGAGGACAAAGGCCACGAGGCCGTCACTGCGGCCCTGGCCACCGCCGTCGTGCTCAAGCAGTACACGTAGCACGTTGAGGGGCGCGTTGTGTCTTCTCTCACATCGCGCCCGTCATGCAACGGCCCGACAGGCGCCCTGCTGCCCGCAGCAAGTAGGCTGTAGGGCGTGAAGAATTTCGAGACGCTGTTCGCTGAACTGAGTGAGAAGGCGGCCACCCGCCCGGCAGGCTCCCGCACCGTCGCTGAATTGGAGTCCGGAGTTCACGGCATTGGCAAGAAAGTCGTGGAGGAAGCAGCCGAAGTGTGGATGGCTGCCGAGTACGAATCCGATGAAGCCGCGGCCGAGGAAATCTCCCAGCTGCTCTACCACCTGCAGGTTCTGATGCTCGCCAAAGGCCTGACCCTGGAAGACGTCTACAAGCATCTGTAGCCACTGCGGCATTGTCCGGCCATCCCGGCCTGCCCGTGCCATGCGTGGCCCGTTTGCCTGATTCCTGGACCTCCCCAAACAAGAAAGACCCCCATGCTGCGAGTAGCCGTCCCCAACAAAGGCTCCCTGTCCGAAGCCGCCTCCGCCATGCTGTCCGAAGCCGGCTACCGCCAGCGCCGCGACACCCGCGAGCTGGTCATGGTGGACCCGGACAACGACATCGAGTTCTTTTTCCTCCGCCCGCGCGACATCGCCGTCTACGTCGGCCAGGGAACGCTCGACGTCGGCATCACCGGCCGCGACCTCCTGCTGGACGCCGAGGTGGAGGCTGAGGAACTGATGCCCCTCGGATTCGCCGCCTCCACCTTCCGCTTCGCGGGCCCCGTGGGCGACTTCGCCAGCGTCCAGGAGCTCGAAGGCAAGCGCCTGGCCACCAGCTACGACGGACTGCTCCGCGGCTACCTCGCCGGACTCGGTATCAAGGCCAAGGTAGTCCGCCTCGACGGAGCCGTTGAGTCCTCCGTGCGCCTGGGCGTCGCGGACGCCATTGCCGACGTCGTCGAAACCGGCAACACCCTCAAGGCCGCCGGGATGGAAATCTTCGGGGAGCCAATCCTCAAGTCCGAGGCCGTGCTGATCAAGCGCACTGAAGAAGGCGGCGCCGCGAACGGCACTGCCAAGGAAATCGAAGTCCTCATCCGCCGCCTCCAGGGTGTCCTGGTGGCGCGCCAGTATGTCCTGATGGACTACGACATCCGCAAGGAACTGGTGGAGCAGGCAGCAGCCCTGACCCCCGGCCTGGAGTCACCCACGGTCTCGCCGCTGCGCGATTCGGAGTGGGTGGCCGTCCGTTCGATGGTGCCCAAGAAGGAAACCAACCGGATCATGGACGAACTCTACGACCTGGGCGCCCGCGCCATCCTGGTCAGCAGCATCCACGCCTGCCGTATCTGAGCTGCCACTAGGCGGTAAAGCTGCCGTATCCACCCCAGAATTCCAGGAGTACCCATGGCTGTAGCTGTACGAGTCATTCCGTGCCTCGACGTCGACGCCGGCCGCGTCGTCAAGGGCGTCAACTTTGAAGGGCTCCGCGACGCCGGTGACCCGGTGGAGCTGGCACACCGGTACGACAATGCGGGTGCCGACGAACTGACCTTCCTGGACGTCACCGCGTCCTCCGGCAACCGCGAAACCACCTTCGACGTGGTCCGCCGCACCGCTGAGGAAGTCTTCATCCCGCTGACCGTAGGCGGCGGGGTCCGGGGTGTGGCCGAGGTGGATAAGCTCCTGCGTTTCGGCGCCGACAAGGCCTCCATCAACACGGCGGCGGTGGCCCGCCCGGACGTTATCGACGAAATCACCCGCCACTTCGGTTCTCAGGTTTTGGTCCTGTCCGTGGACGCCCGCCGCACCCGCCCCGGCTCCCAGCCCACGGCATCGGGCTTTGAAGTGACCACCCACGGCGGCCGCACGGGCACGGGCATCGATGCCATTGCCTGGGCGAAGGAGGCCGCGGACCGCGGTGTGGGCGAAATCCTGCTGAACTCCATCGACGCCGACGGAACCAAGGACGGCTTCGACCTGGAGCTGATCCGCCTCGTCAGGGCAGCGGTCAAGGTTCCCATCATCGCCTCGGGCGGCGCCGGGGAACCCGCACACTTCGCCCCGGCCGTGGCCGCCGGAGCCGACGCCGTGCTGGCAGCCTCGATCTTCCACTGGGGTCCGGACGACATGATGTCCCAGGTCAAGCAGGCCATCCGCGAAGCAGGCTTCGAAGTCCGCTGACGCCGACATAAAAGCGGGGGGCCCCGTCACGGGGCCCCGCGTTCTTGTAAAGGCTGTTTGTTACAGTCCGACTTCTGCTGACTGGAGGAGGGCGACGGCGTCGGGCTGGCCTTCGAACGTCACCAGGGCGTGGCGTGTCCGGCCGTGGGCGTGCATCAGCAGTTCACCCGGCTCGCCGACGATCGCCACCGATACCGGGGCGCGCTTGGCCACGTGGCGCGGCCCGGAAGGCCGGACCAGGACAATGCCGAGGTCTACGCCGCGGTACAAAATGGCGGCGCGCTTGATCAGCTCGTCCCAGAGGGCCTCGGAATACGCTTCGTCGAGTTGCCGGGGAGCCCAGCGGTCCACGGCACGGCGGATGTCCTCCGTGTGCACGAAGTATTCAATCAGGTTGGAGCTTTCGTCCAATGCCTTGATGTTCATGGGTGACAGCGCCGGGGGACCGGCCCGGAACGTGTTCACCAGGCTGGTGTAGTCGTCGCCGGTCTTCAGCTTCGCGGCCAGCTTGGCGGTGGCTTTGTCCGAGGCCTTGGACAGGCTCTTGATGATGAGGCCCAGACCCACGGCCGCCTTGCGTTCGCGCAGGTATAGGTGCGCGGCAAGGTCCCTGGTGCGCCAGCCTCTGCAAAGGGTGGGGGCATCAGGGCCGGCCGCCAGCAGGGTTTCGGCCAGGACTTCTCGGGACGGGTCGACGAAATGCATCACTTGTGAAACTAGCACGACACCGGGGGAGTTGGGCAGCAGAACCGCCACCCCGAATGTGCGCTTCTTCACACTCCGGCCGGGCCTGTGCCGAGGCACTAGACTTGGTCTGATGTCTGAGCAGCCTGCCCCCGCCCCAGCCCCCGGTTCACCCCTGCCCCCTGCCGTCGCCGCTGCGCTGAAGCGGGACAGCGCCGGGCTGGTGGCCGCCGTCGTACAGCAGTTTGACACGAATGAGGTGCTGATGCTCGGCTGGATGGATGACGAGGCGCTGCACCGCACCATGACCAGCGGCCGGGTCACCTTCTATTCGCGCTCCCGCCAGGAGTATTGGCGCAAGGGCGACACCTCGGGCCACGTCCAGTGGGTCAAGTCCGTGGACATGGACTGCGACGGCGATGCGCTCCTGGTCCGCGTCGACCAGGTTGGCGCTGCCTGCCACACTGGCAGCCGCACCTGCTTCGACGGCAGGGGCCTTGAGGTCCACACGGGCACGGCCGTCTGAGCACCTACCCGGGTAGAGACATCCCGGGGCGGGAGTCCGGCCCGGATCCCAACATACTTTCGGCAGCATACAACTGACGCCCTCCACCCGGCGTCGAAGAAGAACAGGCGGAGAAGCATAGCCATGCAGGACCTTGGAATCATCAGCCCGGGCCTCGAGGAGTTCCGCGAACTCGCAGGCAGCAGCCGCGTCATTCCCGTCCGCCTCAAGGTGCTGGCGGACGCGGAGACACCCATTGGCCTCTACCGGAAGCTGGCCCAGGGCCAGCCCGGAACGTTCCTGATGGAATCCGCGGCAGTCGGCGGGACCTGGTCCCGCTACTCGTTTATCGGCGCCAGGTCACGTGCCACGCTCACCACGAAGGACGGCAACGCCCACTGGCTCGGTCAGCCGCCGGTGGGTGTGCCCGTGGACGGCAACCCCGTGGACGCCATCCGCGACACCATCGAAGCCCTCCGCACTGCCAGGTTTGACGGGCTGCCGCCGTTCACGTCGGGCCTGGTGGGCTTCCTCGGCTGGGAAACCGTACGGCACTGGGAACGGCTGACCAGCCCGCCGGAAGACGACCTGCAGCTGCCCGAGATGGCACTGAACCTGGTCACGGACATGGCCGTGCACGACAACGTGGACGGCACCGTCCTGCTCATCGCCAACGCGATCAACTTCGACGACAGCTCCGAACGCGTGGACGAGGCCTGGCACGACGCCGTGGCGCGCGTCAAAGCCCTGCTGACGCAGATCAGCACACCGGTGGCGCAGCCTGTTTCCGTCCTGGAGCCCGCCGCATTGGATTTTGCCTCCAGCGTGCAGGAACGCTGGGACGAAACTGACTACCTCGCTGCCTTGGACCGTGGCAAGGAAGCGATCGTCGACGGCGAAGTCTTCCAGGTGGTGATCTCACGCCGCTTCGAGATGGAGTGCGGAGCGTCGCCCCTGGACGTCTACCGCGTGCTCCGGAACACCAACCCGAGCCCGTACATGTATATCTTCAGCCTTGAGGACGCCGACGGCCGCGAGTACTCGATCGTTGGGTCCTCACCCGAGGCCCTGGTGACCGTGACCGGCGAAGAAGTCATCACCCACCCCATCGCCGGCTCACGCCCCCGGGGCAGGACAGTCGAGGGTGACAAGGCGCTGGCCGAGGAACTCCTCGCCGACCAGAAGGAACGCGCCGAGCACCTGATGCTGGTGGACCTTTCCCGCAACGACCTCTCCAAGGTCTGCGTTGCCGGGACGGTGGACGTCACCCAGTTCATGGAAGTGGAGCGGTTCAGCCACATCATGCACCTCGTCTCCACCGTGGTGGGCAGGCTGTCGCCGAAGGCCAGCGCGTATGACGTCCTCAAAGCCACCTTCCCCGCAGGCACACTGTCCGGCGCCCCGAAACCCCGGGCCCTGCGCCTGCTCGACGAACTGGAGCCCCACCGGCGCGGTATTTACGGCGGCGTGGTGGGCTACCTGGACTTCGCCGGCGACATGGACATGGCTATCGCGATCCGGTCGGCGCTGCTCCGCGAAGGACGAGCCTACGTCCAGGCCGGCGGCGGCATCGTGGCGGACTCCGTCAACCCCACCGAAGCGCTGGAAACCGTGAACAAGGCCGCGGCCCCGCTCCGGGCAGTCCACACCGCCGGCTCCCTGCACAACATCTCGGCCGAGACCATCCCCGACGCCGGTGCCACCCACCGCGGGGCGGGAACCGACGCTGCCGGCACCACCACGCAGGCGGGCGCCTGATGCCGGTTCCGGACGTCACTGCCGGCAACCCCTCGACAGCCGCAGGAACCCCGGCCTGGGCCCGCAAGTCCACGCTGGTGCTGCTGGTTGCCGTGCTGGCACTGGCGGTGTTCGGCACCACTACACAGACCTGGATCTCGGTCATCCTGGACCCGGACCAGGTAGGCCAGGCCGGCAGTGCCCAAACGGCCCTCCAGGTGCAGGGGAGCAAAGCCGCCACCACGGTCACGGCACTGGCACTCGTTGCCCTTGCCGGAGGCCTGGCTGCGGCCATCGCCGGACGGATCGCCCGGTGGATCATTGCAGCCATCATCGTGCTGGCCTCCGCCGGTATCGTCGGGGCGGCAGCCACCGTGCTGGCTGACCCGCTGGCCGCGGCGCAGGGTTCCATCGCCGCCGCTACCGGCGTCACCGGAAGCAGCGCCGAAGTGAGCGTGACCGCCTTCCCGGCGATCGCCGTCGTCGTCGGTGTCCTCCTGGCGCTGGGCGCCCTGCTGATCATCCCTGCGGGCCGGTACTGGAAGTCACGGACAAAATACGACACGCGGGCCACCGGCAGCGGGGCAGCCGCCGCAGGGCCGGTGGACGAGATTGACAGCTGGGACCGGCTTTCACGCGGAGACGACCCCACCTGAGCAAACCGGGCCGCCGGATCCGCGCTTGATCCGCGCTGGTTGAGCCCAATGCCGGCCGACGGGCAGCCGATAACAGGGTCCCGGCCAAAAAATGGCAGAATGTAAGCAGTATTGATCCTGAGGAGATTCACATGAGCAAAGCACCCGCGTCCGCGTCCAAGTCCGCCACGGAATCCGCTGTCCACCACGGCGTTGACCACAGCCAGGAACTCGGCCACGGCAACAGCCCGGCAGCCTGGACCTGCGTGATCGTGATGCTGGTCGGCGCGCTGGTCTGCTCCATCGCCTTTGTTATTGCCAACACCCCGATCTTCATCGCCGGTGCAGCCGTGATGGTCCTCGGCCTGATCCTGGGCTTCGTCATGCGCAAGGCAGGCTACGGCGTCGAAGGCAGCAAGCTGAAGGACAACGGCCACTGATGGCGACTGTTCTCGATGACATCAATGCCGGTGTCAGGGAGGATCTGGAGGCCAGGAAGCGCCTCGTTTCGCTGCCGCAATTGAAGGACCTTGCCTTGGCCGCGGCGCCCGCCCGCGACGCCTGGGCAGCACTGGACGGCCCTGCGGCCCGGCGGAACCAGCTCAAGGTGATCGCCGAAATCAAGCGGCGCAGCCCGTCCAAGGGCGACCTCGCCACTATCCTGGACCCGGCGTCGCTCGCTGAGCAGTACGCCGACGGCGGCGCCGCCG
>JBKKDH010000359.1:0-3211 GCA_046708445.1 Arthrobacter sp. | reverse complement strand
TCCTGTGCGACACAACCCCGGAGGCGGCGCGGTTGACCGGATCGCGGTCAAAAGCGGCCTTCCACATATCAAAGTCCTTGATGCTGTGTTCAATCTGGAGGGTGAACATTTCGGGATGCTCCTTCGGTGCCTGATGCCGGGTTGGGTACGCCATGAGTTTTCATCGGCACTTTCCAAACTAAGCTCACGCTCCAGCGACCGGTATCCCAGAAATCTGGAGCGGCCAAGCCAATGTGGCTCGCCGATGTCGGGCGCATACTTGGGAAATGATTACCGGCTGGGGGGCTGACCCGGAGCCTGGAGCGGATTCGGGCCCTAGGCGGTTCAACTGTAGATCATCAGTCCCTGCACGCCGACGTATTGGCTGAAGTGGGCAAGCTGGTGCCGTTCGATGCCTTCGTCTGGCCCCTCTGTGACCCGGTGACCGCGACCGGCATCGCGCCTCGAGCCAGGATTCCCTGCCCGGGGGAATTGCCGCTGCTGATCCGGCTGAAATATTTATCGCGGCCTGCGAGATGGACCGGCCTGGCAGGCTCAGGGTCCCAGGCCACGACTTTGCTTGGCGCCACGGACGGGGTCCGTCCCGTAGCCTGCTCTGGGACGATGTGATGAAGCGGTACGGGGTCTCTGATGTCCTCTCCGCCGTCTTCGCAGACAAGCATGGGTGCTGGGGTGGCTTGACCTTTGGCGGGTGGGCGGACGGGTATTTTCTTGTACAGAAGCCAGATACCTCGCTGACGTGGCAAAGGAGCTGACGCCCGCCTTGCGACGATCGATAGCCCGACAGTTCGAGGCGCGTATGGGGGACAAGCGCCGTCCACCGGACGATCCCGTCGCGACACTGCCAAGGGGCGACGCCAGACGCGGTGAGCTGCCGCCGCAGGCGGTGCTCACGTTGGACGAAGACATGGCGGTGGTGGGCGAGACGGCGTCGACAATTGATCCGCGGGTTCCGGAGCAACCCCACGCTTGGCCGTGACCATCCAGGAGTGCCCTCCAGAGGCCAGACTGGACGTTTTTGTCCGGTCCTTCGGCCTGACGCCCCGGCAGAGGGAACCTGTTGGAGCTCGCGTTCGCTGGCGAAAGCACGGCGGCCATGGCGGCTGCCCAGCGAACAGGCGTCTATACAGTCCAGGACCAGTTCAAACAGATCTTCGAAAACTGTGGAGTCCGGAGCCGCGCATCACTGCTGGCCATGGCGCTGGGAATCGTCGCCGGTGAGTCCAGAGCATCACGGCACGAGTGACAGTTCCGCACTGTCGTGCTGTTCGGCCGTTCCTCATCCAGGGAGTCCAGCGACCAGCCCGCAGTCAGGGGAAGGTGCCGTCGAACATTGACAGGGCAAGGCCAGGAATCAAGCCGGAGGGGCGGGCGAGACTACTTCCCGCTCCGGATCTGGAACGTGCTTCCGGTCCCGGGCACGCGCACGTTCCAGATCGTTCAAGGAATCCAGCAACGCAGCCGGCAGTTGGGGTGGTTCCCAGTCCTGCTGTTCGCTTTGGTAGTGGCGGCCGCTGGGTGAGATCCAACCGGGCGGTTTGTCGATGCTCGCGCCGGTGGGTGTCCATCCGGTGGTATGTCTCAATCGATGGTGCTTGAGACACGGCTGGCCCAGGTTGCTGATGCCGGTAGTGCCGCCATCTGCCCACGCCAGGATGTGGTCGGCTTCGTTGTCGAGGGAGTGGTTGCTGCAGCCGGGGAACGGGCATTTGCCGTCCCGCATCCGCAACCATTGGCGTTGGGCTGTGGTGACCCGGTAGCTGGCCCGGCCGATCTCCAGCGGCGCCCCGTCGCGGGGGTCGGTCAGGACCCGGTGGAACGAGGACGCCCCGTCAGCAACAAGCTTCCGGGCCATGGACGCGGGGATGGGCCCGTAGCCGTCGAGGGTGGCAGGTTCGTCGGTTAGTCCCATCAGGGCGAACACCGGTACCGTGACAAGCACTTGCGCCGCCGGTGGGGGCACCTCTGCCAGCGGCATGCCAGCTACGCCAGGACCACCGATCGGCGCACCACTCCACGAATCATCAGTGCCAGTATCGGCACTGGTCGGGGAGCCGGTGGCGGGGTCCGGGGTTCGCGTTGCCGTCCCGTCATCGCCTTTGTGTGCGTTGCCGCCTGGGGTGTTGTCTGCGGCGCCGATGCCGGCGCTGAGGAGCAGTTTGGCGGCGATGTCGGCGCGCAACTGTGTCATGGTGCGGCCCTCGGCGGGGCCTTGGAGGGCCCGGGCGGCGGCGGTCATCCGGTTCCAGATCCCCGCGGCCTGGTCCGCCGGCAGGTAGGCGGAGAACCAGGCCATGCCGTCCCGATCCGGGGCGTACCCCAGCCGCCGGTCCAGGACGCTCTTGGCGTGGCGTTTTTCGATGCTGATGGGGTGGTGCCGTTCCCGCCAGGTCCGGGCCCTGGCACGGAACCGGCCCGGCACCATCTCCCCGGCAGGGCAGCACTTGGCAGCGTTTGTGGCGTCAGGATCCAGGAAGTGCGCTTCCATCGCGGCGGCGCCGGCGGGGTCCAGATTGGCGGTTTCATCGACCATGGCCCGAGCGTGCTGCCACGAGATCGATCCCGCCTGCAACGCGGCGAGGGTCAACGGCAAGGCGGTGGTCAGTTCGTGGGAGTGGGCCAGTAGGGCTGATGCCGTCCGTTCGCTGACCGTCATCACACACGCGACCTCCGAGACGATGCCAACCTCCTGCGCAAGGCGCTGATGCGGCTGCTCATCTGGAGGGGACACGGCCCGGATTGCGTCGGCGAACCCGGCAGCGGCGTGAACGATAAAGGCAGCCGTAGCAGCCTGCAGCCGGCACGCCTCCTGAAGCGAGTCCAGCCAGCCATCAGCCTGAGCCCGCAGCGGATCCGGACCGCACGCAGCAGCGGATCCCGCGCCTGGTACAACGACGGCAAGTGCTGCCATCGAAGCCATCATGGCCTCCAAAGCACCGTCCGCTGTTGACCTTTCCATACCTAGATCATGCCGGGAGGCACCGACAAAAACCCCAAAGCAAATGGCCTATGTGGATAACCCGCGACCCCGTCCAAAAGCACTTTTGGCCGCGCCGGCAAAGCCAGCAAGTGTACGTTCGTGCGGGCGGTGAGAGGCGCCTAGCCCCCGGCGAACGGCGGCAGGACGTCCAGCACGTCATCCGGCCCCAGTGCGACGGACCGGTCCCGCACAGCCACCTCATTGAGCAGGAAGCTGCTCCGGGACAGGATG
>JBKKDH010000358.1:0-10743 GCA_046708445.1 Arthrobacter sp. | reverse complement strand
GCAAGGCCCTGGGCCGCGGCTATGACCGTGAAGTTGTTCATGTTGATGACCTGGTGCTGGTCTGAGCCTGACCCTCGCCTAAACTTGGAACATGACTGAGGCACTGATCCACAACACCGCTGCGACGTCCGGGGACAACACTGCTGCCCCCGCTGCTCCCGAGGCCGGCAACCTGCCGCACGCCGTTGATGTGCCGCTGTCCGTGGAGGATGTCGAAGCCGCGGTCCACGCCATCGCCGACCGATCGCGCCAGGCCTCCCGCCGGATGGCCCGGGCAAACCGTGCATGGAAGGACCGTGGCCTGCGGGCCATCGGAGCCGCCCTGCTGGAGCGCAAGAACCAGATCCTTGCCGCCAACACGAAAGACGTTGCCGCCGGGAAAGCCAACGGGACCTCTGCGGCCATGCTGGACCGCCTCACCCTGACTGATGCCCGGATTGAAGGCCTCGTGGGCGCGCTGGAAAACCTCGCCAACCTGCCCGATCCGGTAGGAAACGTGGTCCGCGGGCAGACCCTCCCCAACGGCCTGCGCCTGCGCCAGGTCAACGTTCCCATGGGCGTGGTGGCAGCCATCTACGAGGCCCGCCCCAACGTCACCGTGGACATCGCCGGTCTCGCCCTCAAGAGTGGCAACGCTGTGATCCTCCGCGGCGGAACTGCCGCTGCAGCCACCAACGAGGCCCTGGTCCAGGTCCTCAGGGAAGCCCTGGACTCTGTCGGACTCCCGTCCGACGCTGTGCAGACTGTGGACCAGTACGGCCGCGAAGGCGCCAACGCGCTGATGCGGGCCCGCGGCAGGGTAGACGTCCTGATTCCCCGAGGCGGCCGGGAACTCATCCAGACCGTAGTCACCAACTCGGCCGTACCCGTCATCGAGACGGGCGAAGGCAACGTCCACATCTTTATTGACGAATCCGCCAGCGAAAACATGGCCGTGGAGATCCTGCTGAACGCCAAGACCCAGCGTCCCAGTGTTTGCAATACCGTGGAGACGCTCCTGGTTCACTCGGGATCCACCGTGCTTCCCGCCGTGGCCACGGCCCTGCGCGAGGCCGGCGTGACGCTGCACGCGGACGAGCGCATCCGTGCGGCCCTGCCCGCATCCATCGTCTCCGAACCGGCTACGGACGAGGACTGGGGGACCGAGTACATGGACCTGGACCTGGCGGTGGCCATGGTGGACAGCCTGGACGACGCCGTCCGGCACATTCGCACCTGGTCGACAGGCCACACCGAAGCCATCCTCACCAACGACCTCGCCAACGCCGAGCGTTTCATCGCCGAGGTGGACTCCGCGGCAGTCATTGTCAACGCCTCGACCCGTTTCACCGACGGCGGCGAACTGGGCCTCGGCGCTGAGGTGGGAATTTCCACCCAGAAGCTGCACGCCCGCGGGCCGATGGGTCTGACCGAACTCACCACCACCAAGTGGATCGTGCAGGGCGAGGGCCAAGTCCGCGGGTAGCAACGCGGTAACATAGACAGAAGTCCGGAACGGCGGGGACATCCGCTGCCACATCCTTTGAACCCTAGGGGAGAACATGCTGCTCCAGCAGATCGCCACGACCATCGCCGAAGGCGAAGAACACGAACTGGCCCCGCTGTGGGCTGAGCCGTGGGTCTTCGGCGTGGCCATTTTCGCCATCCTGCTGGTGATGATGTTCGTCACGCTGTCCTACTCCAACCTCGGCAACCGCCACAGCGCCACGGAAGAGCACGCTGATCCGCACCGCCAGCACCCCAACAAGCACGATCACGGCCAGGGCCACTAACATTTCCCGCATTCTGCGCCATCAAGGTGCCGAAGGACGGCTGCGGCTGGGCGTGATGGGCGGGACATTTGATCCCATCCATCACGGCCACTTGGTCGCGGCCAGCGAAGTAGCCGCCAAGTTCGGCCTGGACGAAGTGGTGTTCGTCCCCACGGGCCAGCCGTGGCAGAAAACGCACAAGCAGGTCAGCCTGCCGGAGCACCGCTACCTGATGACGGTGATCGCTACGGCGTCCAACCCGCGTTTTACGGTCAGCCGGGTGGATGTGGACCGGCCCGGTCCAACGTATACCATTGATACCTTGCGTGACCTTCGGACCCAGCGTCCGGATGCAGATCTTTTCTTCATCACCGGTGCCGATGCTCTGGCGCAGATCCTGTCATGGAAAGACATCGACGAGCTCTGGTCGCTGGCACATTTTGTTGGGGTGACCAGGCCCGGGCACGTGCTGGATGGCATGGGCCGGACAGACGTCAGCCTCCTGGAGGTTCCGGCCATGGCCATCTCCTCCACGGACTGCCGCGCCAGGGTAGCCCGGAACAACCCTGTCTGGTACCTCGTGCCGGACGGTGTGGTGCAGTACATCGCCAAATATGGACTGTACGCCGGGGGTGTTTCCGCCAACGGTGCACCAACTACCGAAACAGACGAACCAGCCAGTACTGAATGAGTTCTCAATGAGTCAGGAACAGCCCCCCGTCCGCAGCCGCCGTGAACTTCGGCGGGCCAGAGATGAGAAGCAGGTTAACGGATCCACCGGTCCGGGCCAGGTTTCGCCTGCCTCCAAACAACCTCCGGCAACCCCGGCAGTTGACCATGCACAGGCCCAGCGCTCCTCGCAGATCAGGGCCCGGGACAGGGCTGCCCTGCGCGCCATCAAGGAACTCGAAGAAAAAGAGGGCCAGCTCGCGGCCGGAGGACCGCCTACCCGCCGGCAGTTGCGGCTCCAGCAGCTCAAGGAACAGGCTGTCACCTCCGCTAACCCGGTTGTTGCCCCCGCACCCGCCGAATCCGGCCAACGCCCTGCCGCGCAAACGCCTCAGCCCGCCGCCAGGCCGGAACCGGCTGGACCCAAACCTGCCGCGCCCCGAAAGGCCCCTGCTTCGCCTGACAGCCCACGGGTCCCGGACGGCATGAGCGTTGAACAGGCGTTGGCGGCGCGGTCCCTGATCGCCGAACAGGCCAAGAACCAGCTGGCCAAGATGGAGCACATCGCCTCCCTCGACCCGAGGCTGTGGACCCGGACATCCTGGCCGAGCAGATTGCGCTGGCAGAGCGTGCGGCGGTGCTGAACCGCCGCGCCATGGCCAAGCAGAAGCTGGCTGAACAGGCCGCCCCGCAGGCTCAGGCCACCGCGGCCCGCGCGGCCCCTTCGGCTGCCAGCAACCTCGCCATGGTCACTCCGCTCGAGTTCGTCCAGGTTCCCGGCATTGACCGTCCCGTGATGAAGCCCCCGGCGACCTCCTACGTGCCGGTCGTCACCAACCCGGGGCCCAAAGTCCAGCCATCACCGGGCAAGGGCCGCGGTCCGGCTGATGCCCCGCAGACAGCCGGCGCCGCCGATGTTCCGGTGGCAAGCGGCCGCTCACGCGTTATTGCACGCGCAGAGGCGGCGGCCAAAGCCGCCTCCAAGCCGAAGCCGGTGATCTTCAGCCCGGCTGAAGCAGACGGGCAGTCGGAAGATCTTTTTGATGACCTGCCCCGCATACCGGCAAGCTCCGCCTACGGGCTGGAGCCGCTGGACGCGGCAACAGCTGGACTCGCCCGTGCAAAGAGGATGCGTGTCATTCAGTTCTGCGTCCTGGCCTTCGGGATGGTCGCCCTGGTCTCCGGGATCCTGCTTATCATCAGCGGCATTACGCGCTGACCCGGCTGCGGCCACCAACCATCGTTTTTGAAACCAACAAGGAGTCCCGTGACTGCATCAAATTCATCCATCGCCACAGCCCGCCACGCAGCCAAAGCCGCCGCGGACAAGATTGCCCAGGACATCGTGGCCCTGGACGTCAGTGAGCGCCTGGCGCTGGCTGACGTGTTCCTGATCGCTTCCGCACCGAGCGAACGCCAGGTCAATGCCATCGTTGACGGCATCGAAGAGGAACTGTCCAAGCAGGACCTCCGACCCGTCCGCCGTGAAGGCCGCTCCGGCGGACGCTGGGTCCTGTTGGACTACTCAGACATCGTCATCCACGTCCAGCACGAGGAAGACCGTGTTTTCTACGCCTTGGAGCGGCTCTGGAAGGACTGCCCGGTGGTAGACCTGCAGCTGGGTGACGACACCTCGGCCAAGGCTCCCGTTGGTTCCGAGGCCGAGTAGACCCTTCCTGGAAACGCCGGGGAGCAGCACCGGCGGGCCGAATATGCCCGATTTGGAATTTTCGGAAATGCTGTTCTAAGATATTTGAGTTGCTTCGGGGAAACGCCGCAGCAATGAAGAAATCTGGGGCTGTGGCGCAGCTGGTAGCGCACCTGCATGGCATGCAGGGGGTCAGGGGTTCGAGTCCCCTCAGCTCCACCGGATGATCCGCTGGAATCGAAAGATTCCGGCGGATCTTTTGTTTCCGGCGACGGAATGCGTCCGGCCACCAGTCCGGGAAGATGCCACGGCCCCGGCGCCGGAATCAACGCTTTCGATTGGCGTCCACGGCATTTCTGCATTAAGCTGATCAGGTTGCTTCCGGGAACGAGAGTTTCAAAGGAAACAGATGTTTGGGGCTGTGGCGCAGCTGGTAGCGCACCTGCATGGCATGCAGGGGGTCAGGGGTTCGAGTCCCCTCAGCTCCACCCAACGAAAAAGCCACCCGGAACCGGGTGGCTTTTTTCGTTGTCCGTTCCTTGCCTGTTTCCCGCCGGTGGGCGTCAGGTCCAATCGGAGCGTCGCAGCGGCGGTTCGGCACCGCCCGGCCGTTGCACCAGGATCTGGTTTACCCCGGTAATTCCGGCCTCGAAGCCGAGTGCGCTGGATGCCATGTACAGCCGCCACACCCTTGCCCGCCCCAGGCTCGTCAGCCTTACGGCCTCATCCCAGTTGGCCTCCAGGTGCCGCACCCACGCACGCAGGGTCAGCGCATAGTGCCTGCGGAGGGCCTCGACGTCGAGAATTTCCAGGCCGCCGGCCTCCAGTGCGCTGACCATCTCGCCCAGGCTGATCATTTCGCCGTCCGGGAACACGTAGCGGGGGATAAAAGAGTCCGGGTCCGGGCCGGTGGGCCCGGCATTCCATGAGATCGCATGGTTCAGCAGCCGGCCGCCGGGCCGGAGCAGGTTGTGCAGCCGGGAAACGTAACCCGGGGTCTGTTCGCGGCCCACGTGTTCGGACATACCGATGGAGCTGATGGCGTCGAAGGGGCCGTCGTCCACGTCGCGGTAATCCTGGACCCTGATATCGATTCTCTCCGTCAGGCCCGCGTCGGCTGCCCTCTTGCGCGCCAGGACCGCCTGTTCCGTCGAGAGTGTTACCCCGACGACGCTGACGCCATAACGTTCTGCTGCGTGGAGGGCGAAACTGCCCCAGCCGCAGCCGACGTCCAGCACCCTCATGCCTGGTTGGAGCCCGAGCTTGCGGCACACCAGGTCCAGCTTGGCTTCCTGGGCGGCGTCGAGCCCGGCCACCAGGCTGTCGGGAGATCCGTCGCCGGGACCGCCACCTGAGGGATCGGACCCGGGGCTGCTGCCCCAGACAGCGCAGGAGTAGACCAGGGACGGGCCGAGGACCAGCGAATAAAAATCGTTGCTGACGTCGTAATGGTGCGAGATCGCTGCGGCGTCCCGGCGCTTGGAGTGCATCCGCCCTGCCTTCCGGACACGTGCCTCTTCCGGGGGAGGGACGGGATTGGGCCCCAGCGCCCCCAACCTGACGGCGGTCTTCAGCAACGTCCACACTTCAGCCGCGGTGAGGGGCTTGAAGGGTCCGGGCTTGGCGAACTTTCCCACGGAGCTCAGGGCCGTGAACGCCGCGAAGATGTCCCCTGGCGAATCGATGTCGCCGGCAACGTATGCCCGGCTCAGCCCAAGCTGGCCCGGTGACCACAGGAGCCGCCGAAGGGCACGCCGGTTACGGAACTCCAGCACGGGGGCGGCAGGCGGGCCCGACTCGGACCCGTCCCATGCCTTCAGCCGGAACGGGATTTCCTTGGTTCCCAGGACAATGCCGAGGGCCTTGGCCAGCCGTGATGCAGCAGTGATGTTCTTCATGAGTGACCTCTCTTCCGCCATGCGCCAACAGTACGGCCGCCGTGGGCGCATGTCAGCGATTGCCGGACATTTTTCTGACTGCGCTGGCGGTGACGAAGCCCGATTATCATGGGGAGGTGACCGACACCCTTCCCCCGTGCCCTGCCTGCTCCAGCCCGTACGCCTACGAGATGGGCGCGCTCCTGGTCTGCCCGGAATGCGGCAACGAGTGGTCTCCCGAAGCCGACGGCGGCGACGACGACGGGGCCGCGACGGAAGCGCGTGTGATCAAGGACGCGGTAGGCAACGTCCTGGCCGACGGCGACACCGTCACCGTCATCAAGGACCTCAAGGTCAAGGGCAGTTCCAGCGTGGTCAAGGTGGGCACCAAAGTGCGCGGCATCCGGCTCCTGGATGGCGTGGGGGACCACGACATCGACTGCAAAGTGGATGGGGTGGGTCCCATGCAGCTCAAATCGTCCGTGGTGAAGAAGGCCTAGCCGGGAGCCGGAGAGCCATGGAGAAGCAGCTGGTGGATGTTGCGGTGATCGGTGCCGGGCAGGCCGGGCTCTCGGCCGCGTACCACCTGCAGCGGCGGGGCCTCGCGCCTGCCGGTGCCCGTGGCGCCGCCACGTATGCCGTGTTCGACGCCGAGGAGGGCCCTGGAGGCGCCTGGCGGCACCGCTGGAAAAGCCTCCGGATGGCCACGGTCAACGGCATCAGCGACCTCCCGGGCATCGCCAAGCCAGAGGTGGACCCGGCAGAACCCAGCTCGGAGTTCCTGGCACGCTACTTCGCCGGCTATGAGCAGGATCTGGGCCTGGCCATCAGGCGGCCGGTCAAAGTCACCGCCGTCACCCGGGAAGACGACGATCCCCGCGGCCGGCTGGGCATCACCACGTCCGACGGCGGCTGGTCCGCGAAAGCGGTCATCAACGCCACCGGCACCTGGACCAGGCCGTTCTGGCCCATCTACCCGGGACAGTTCACCTTCCGGGGCCGGCAACTGCACGTGGCCGATTATGTCTCAGCGGAGGAGTTCCAGGGACGGCACGTCATCGTGGTTGGCGGAGGAATTTCCGCCGTCGGCCTCCTGGACGAAATCTCCCAGGTGACCAGCACCAGCTGGTTCACCCGCAGGGAGCCCGAGTGGAGGGACGCCGACTTCGACGCCCAGGCCGGCCACAACGCCGTGGCCCTGGTGGAGGAGCGCGTGCGCCAGGGGCTGCCGCCGCAGAGCGTGGTGGCCGTCACCGGCCTGATCCGGACGCCCGCGCTGCGGGCAGCGGCCAGGAGGGGAGCGCTGGACCGGCGTCCCATGTTCACGTCCATCGAGCCCGACGGCGTCCGGCTGCCGGACGGTGAACTGCTCGCCGCCGACGTGATTCTGTGGGCTACCGGATTCCGCGCCGAACTTGAACACCTCGCCCCGCTGCACCTCCGCGGACCCGGCGGCGGCATCGCCATGGACGGCACGCAGGTGGCCGCGGAACCGCGCGTCCACTTGGTGGGCTACGGGCCGTCGTCGTCCACTATCGGCGCGAACCGGGCCGGGCGGGCTGCCGTGGCGGCCATCCTGAAGCTGCCCGCCCTTCAACACGAAACCTCCACAGCACCATCCAGTGAAAAGGCGGCACCAGCTAGTGGCACAGAACAGTCTTGAGGACGTCTTCGGGGCGCTCCGGCGGCGGCCGGACGTGGAGGCGCCTAATCTCCAGGCCTGGGATGCCACGGACAGGCTCCTGCTGGAGACGGCGGCGGACCGGGTGGGTGCGGACACCAGCGTGGCCGTCATCGGAGACCGGTATGGGGCCCTTACGCTGGGCGCCCTGGCCACCTTCGGCCTAAGCACCGTGCGCGTACACCAGGACCTCATCACGGGCGAGCGTGCCCTCCGGAACAATGCTGCCGCCCTCGGCCTGGCCTCCACACCGCCGGAAGGGGGAACCGGGCAGGGATTCGAACAGCTGCCGCTGGGAAAGGACCTGCTCTCCGGCGCAGACCTCGTCCTGCTGCAGCTGCCGAAGACACTGGCCGAACTCGACCACTTCGCCGGCTCCATTGCACGGCACGCCGCACCCGGGGTGGTGCTCCTGGCCGGGGGCCGGGTCAAGCACATGTCGCTGGGCATGAACGCCGTGCTGGAACGGCATTTCGCCACTGTCCAGCCGCAGCATGCCCGGCAGAAGTCCCGTGTCCTTGTGGCCGGGGACGCACGGGTAGCGTCTGGGCCCGAGCCGGTTCCCGTCGTGGAGCACCTGCCTGAGCTCGACCTGGACGTCGCCGCACACGGGGCTGTCTTCGCAGGGTCCAGGCTGGACATCGGCACGAGGTTCCTGCTGACGTTCCTGCCTGAGATGCCGGCCGCCCGGCATGCGGTGGACCTGGGCTGCGGTACCGGGATCCTGGCCGCCATGTATGCCAGGCAGAATCCGGGCTCCGTGGTCACGGCCACCGACCAGTCGGCCGCCGCCGTCGCATCCGCCCACGGTACGGCGGTTGCCAACGGCCTCGCGGACCGGGTGAAGGTCCTCCAGGACGACGCCATGAGCACGCTCCCGGACGCCAGCGTGGACCTCATCCTGCTAAACCCGCCCTTCCACCTTGGGGCGACCGTCCACGCGGGCGCCGGAATCAAGATGTTCGAAGCCGCCGGCAGGGTCCTTGCCCCGGGCGGTCAGCTATGGACGGTCTTCAACCGGCACCTGAACTACCTGCCCGCACTGGAACGGAGTGTGGGCCCGACCGCCGTCAGGGGCCAAAACCCGAAGTTCACGGTTGCGGTGTCCACCAGGCGGGCGGCACTGTAGGCAGCGGCCGCGCCGCGCCCATGCCTTTCGCATATGGGCGGATGACAGGGGGTAACGTACCATTCAGACATCATTTAGTGCACAAAGACGTTGAGGGGAACCCGTGTCCGAGATCCGGCAGCCATCGCCCAGGCGCGGCACCAACCTGCCGCGGATGGGGGACTTCAACCTCACGGTCATTCTTGACGCCATCCGCAGGTCCTCCGGTGGCCTCAGCCGCGTGGAGCTCGCCCAGATCGTGGGACTCTCGCCGCAGACAATTTCCAACATCTCCCGCCGTCTGCTGGACCAGCACCTGATCGTGGAAGCCGGCAAGGAAGGCAGCGGCCCGGGCAAGCCGCGCACCATCCTCCGGCTGAACCCCTCGGGCATGTACGCGATCGGCGTCCACCTGGACCCCGCCGTAACAACCTTCGTGGTGCTCGACCTGGTGGGCGCTGTAGTGCAGCACTCACGGATCAAGACGCCGGGCGGGAACGATCCTGCTGCCGTGATCTCAACCATTGCCGCGGAGATCGGGCAGCTGGTCACTGAATCCGGAGTGGACACCACCAAGATCGCAGGCCTGGGCCTGGCTGCTCCCGGCCCCATCGACCTCGACAACGGCACGGTGGTGGATCCGCCGCTGCTGCCCGGCTGGGACAGGGTGGAAC
The DNA here is from genome assembly GCA_046708445.1 of Arthrobacter sp. Taxonomy (GTDB): domain Bacteria; phylum Actinomycetota; class Actinomycetes; order Actinomycetales; family Micrococcaceae; genus Arthrobacter. The sequence goes on along the minus strand of JBKKDH010000358.1, from coordinate 1,335 downwards.
TCCGCAACGCCCTGACCGAGGCCACCGGCTACTCGGTCCTGGTGGATAAGGACGTCACCAGCGCCGCCGTCGCCGAAACGTGGGCAGGCGGCCCCAGCGGCGCGGGCAGCTTCATCTTTATGTACATGGGCACCGGCATCGGCTGCGGCATTGTGCTCAACGATGAGGTGGTCCGCGGAACGTCCGGCAACGCCGGCGAGATCGGGCACATCGTGGTGGACCCCGATGGGCCTGTGTGCGACTGCGGCCTGCGTGGCTGCGTGAAGTCCTCGGCGATCCCCCAGGTGCTGGTGGCTGAAGCCGAAGCCGCCGGCATTCTCGACGGTTCCCGCACGGACAACAGCGGTGCCGTTGTGCAGCAGAGCTTCGCCAGGCTCTGCGACCTCGCTGACCAGGGGGACGCACAGGCGCTCGCCATCATCGACAAGTCGGCAGTGCTCGTGGCCCGCGCCGTATCGGTGGTAACCAACACCCTTGATGTGGAGCGCGTTGTCTTCGGCGGGCCGTACTGGAGCCGGTTGTCCGAGCGGTACCTGGACAAAATCCCGGCGCTCCTGGACGCCAACAGCGCGGCCCGCCTCATCCACACCATCGAAGTGGTGGGAACCGGGGTAGGTGAGGATGTGGGCGCCATCGGTGCCGCCTGCCTTGTCCTGGAGCATACGCTGGCCCCCCGGGCGCAGCGCCTCCTCTTGGAGAGTTGAGCCCGCGGCGCCTTGCTCGCGGCAGGGTGCACATCTAGCATTTGGATATCGCCGCGGCTGGGGGCCCGCAGACAAAGGGGACTGCAGCCATTTACTGAATGGAGCACCATGCGTCGCCGCGCCCTGAGCATAACCTCCCTGATCGCTGCCGCAGCCTTCGCGCTGTGCGCCTGTTCGCCGGCGGCTCCCGCCGACCAGGCCAAGACCCTGAAGGTGGTCTACCAGAAGACGGATTCCTTCGCGGCCCTGGATGAGCTCTTCCAGTCAGCCAAGGCCGAGTTCGAGGCGGCCAACGAAGGCGTGACCGTGGAACTGCAACCCATCCAGGCCAACGACGACGACTACGGCACGAAGCTTGCCCTCGCGCTCCGGTCGCCGTCCACGGCCCCCGACGTCTTCTACGAGGACACCTTCAAGGTCCGCTCCGACGTGGATGCCGGCTTCCTCCTGAAGCTGGACGACCACCTCGCGCAGTGGAAGGACTGGGACACGTTCGACGACGGCGCCAAGGCCGCCGGGCTGGGGGACGACGGTGGCACGTATGCGGTGCCGCTGGGCACCGACACCCGTGCTATCTGGTACAACAAAAAGGTCCTGGCCGCCGCAGGCGTCAGCCTCCCGTGGGAGCCCA
>JBKKDH010000357.1:0-4785 GCA_046708445.1 Arthrobacter sp. | reverse complement strand
CTGGTTGTATTCCGGGATGTGGATGCCCTCCATCCACAACTCGTCGTTGTAGAAGGTGCAGAAGCCATCGACCATGGACGCGTGGCCCTCGCGAAGCGACTTGACCTCTGTTCCCATGAGGGCAATGCCCGCCTCATAGGTGTCCAGCACGTGGTAGTCATGCCGGGCCTTGCGGTTGGTGGCCACCACTTTACGGCCACTTTCTTTGGGCACGGTGGAACTCCTCGGTTCTTGGATCGTCAGTGGCTCCGGCCGTTCCGGCGCGAAGTCATACCAGTGTACGGCAGGCGCGGAGTGGCGTTACAGCAGCCGCATCGGATCGGCTGCTACGCCGTTGAGCCAGGTCTCGAAGTGCGCATGGCACCCAGTGGAATTGCCTGTGTTGCCCGAGTAGGCAATGAGCTGGCCTTGGGAGACCCTCTGGCCGTTAGCGACGACAATGCTGCTGTTGTGGTAGTAAATGGTGGTCAGGGAGTTGCCTTCCACAACGCCGTGGGAAAGCTTCACCCGCCATCCGCCGCCGTCGGCTGAGTTCCAGCCTGAGGAAAAGACCTCCCCGGCCGCGGCCGCGTAAACAGGGGTTCCGCACGCTGCGCCAAAGTCTATGCCGGTGTGCATATAACCACCGGTGCCGTAGAAGTCGATGGTTCCCGGCGGGGTGGCCCGCCACCCGAATCCGGACGTGATGGGCACGGAGCCGGCAAAGGGGTGCCGCAGGCCAAACGCCGACGGCGAACCGGTCACCGGAGCGTAGGGCACCTGCGGCGGGGCGGCCTGTCCCGCTGCGGCCGCCGCAGCAGCCGCGGCTGCTGCCGCCGCCTCGGCGAGGCGCCGCTGTTCTGCTTCCCAGGCTTCCCGCAGCCTGCGGTCCCGCTCGGCGATCTCATTGGCGACTGCGTTTTGGCTGGCTTCGACGGCGGCCAGCTGGCTCTGGATGCCTGGCCGTGCGGCTTGCAGTTCGGCGTCCAGGCGGGTGGTGTCGGCGATCAGCTGATCAACCTGCGCCTTCTTCGCGGCAGCTTCGTCGCGGGCCGCTTTTTCCCGCTCGAGAGCCGCGTCGGCCTTGGCTTTCAGGTCCTGGATCTCCGCTTCAACTGCCGCGAGACGGGCCTGCGAATTGACGTTGGTAGCGTTCTGCTGGGACAGCTTGTCCATGGCCGAGTTCTGGCTGCGCATGGCCTGGTCGGCGAGGTCCATCGTATCGGTGAGGCTGCCGCCTGCGTTGGATCCGAAAAAGAGCGTGAGGTTGGAGGGGACTCCACCGGACTTGTACGCCTGGGTGGCGATCTGGCCGAGCAGCTTCTTTGTGTCCGCGATCTTTTGCTTGTCCGTCTCAAGCTGCTGGGTGATCTTGGCCTTGTTCTGCTGCGCCAGGTCCACCCGTGCTGAGAGTGCCTCGACTTCCTTGACGGCACTGGCAACCCTGCCCTGGGCTTCAAGCAGTGCCTGCTGGGCACCGGGAAGCTGGCCCTGGTAGATCACCAGGTCACCGGCGGCTTTGGCTATCCGCGAGTCAACAAATTCGAGGGACTGCTGGACCCGGGCGGCCTCGGCTTCGAGGGCGGCCTGCTTGTCTTCGAGTTCATCGGCGAAAGCTGCCGGCGTTGAAGCGCCCAGACTTGCCGCAAGGACGAGCGCCAGGACACCGCTGATGATGGCTGTACGGCGCGGCTGGCGGCTGCCTGTTTTGCGGGGCGCGCGGGAAGTTCGGTTCATGCCAGTCATAAGCTTTCCTTGGTCGGTTTGCACAGCCTAGACCCTCAAATATCTGCGCAAGGTCAAGAGAGACGAAATTCCTGCCAAGGATCCGCCAAGGATCAGCAAGGCTGGTGCAAGAATGAGCGTCTGCGCCGGCGAGATGAAGGCCGTGTCCGGGTACTGCTTGGACAGGTACTCACCCAGGAAGAAGTGCGCCACGGCCCACAGCGTGCCGGACGCCAGCGCGGCTCCGATCACGGCAGCAATGACACCTTCAAGGATGAACGGCAGCTGGATGACTGTTTTGGAGGCGCCCACGAGGCGCATGATGCCGGTTTCACGTCGGCGGCTGAACGCCGACAGCCGGATGGTGGTGGCTATCAGGAGGATGGCGCAGACAATCATGACGCCTGCGACGCTGACAGCCACGAGGGAAGCGGCGTTCATGGCGGAGAACAGCCGTTCCAGCAGCTGGCGCTGGTCAATCACGGTTTCGACGCCGGGCTGCGATGAAAAAGTTTCACTAATGATCTGGTACTTTTCCGGGTCCTTCATGTTGATCCGGAACGAAGCGGGGAGCTGGTCCGGGGTGACGGAGTCAACTATCGGGGAGTTTGAGAACTGGTCTTTGAAGTGCTTGTAGGCTTCTTCTTTGGACTCGAACTGGAAATCGTTGATGTACTGGGCGACGGCCGGTGACTCCAGGAGGGTCTGCAGGTTGTCCTGCTGCTCCGGGGTGATCGGGCCGGTTGCGCACCCGGCCGCCGTCGAACCGTCGCTGCAGAGGAAGATCGCTACCTGGACCTTGTCGTACCAGTAGCCCTTCATCTGGTTGATCTGCAGCTGGAGCATCCCGGCAGCGCCAACAAAGGTCAGGGAAACAAAGGTCACCAGGATGACGGAAACGACCATCGTGATGTTCCGCCGCAGGCCGCTGCCGATCTCACCGAGGATAAAAGCGAGCCTCATCGCCGGTCCTCCCCTGCGCCGTCGTTGTGTCCTTCAGGGCTGGCAGGCGGTATTTCCTCGCGGCCGCTGGCGTCCTTGAGCCGCCGCGACTGGCCGACAACCGGAATCAGGGAGGTGTAGAGGGCCTTCGCTTCGTCGCGGATGACCACGCCGTTCTTAAGCTCCACCACGCGCTTGCGCATTTCGTTGACGATGTCGTCGTCGTGGGTGGCCACTACCACTGTGGTGCCATTCTGGTTGATCTTGTCCAGCACACCCATGATGCCCATTGACGTTGTGGGATCCAGGTTTCCCGTCGGTTCGTCGGCCAGGAGGATGCCCGGCCGGTTGACCACCGCGCGGGCAATGGCCACGCGCTGCTGCTCACCGCCGGAAAGTTCGTGCGGGAGCCTGTTTTCCTTGCCTTCGAGCCCTACCGTCTTGAGCACCTCTGGCACCGTGTCGCGGATGACGCTGCGACTCTTGCCGATGACCTGCATGGCGAAGGCGACGTTGGCAAAAACGTTCTTCTGCGGCAGGAGCCGGAAGTCCTGGAAAACCACGCCAATGCCGCGGCGAAGACGGGGCACGCGCCAGCTCGAGATCTTGGCGACGTTCTGGCCGGCCACGTAGACGGCACCGGAAGAGGCGCGGTCCTCTTTCAGCACCAGCCGCAGGAAGGTCGACTTTCCGGATCCGGAAGCGCCTACGAGGAAGGCGAACTCGCCACGGTCGATCTCAAGGTTGACAGCGTCCAGCGCGGGCCGTGCCTGCTGGTTGTAGACCTTGGTGACATTTTCGAATCGGATCATGACCCTAAGTACCCTGCAGGCACGGCTGATCGTTACGCAGCCCAGATCTGCAGCCGGTGCGCGGGCTTCTGTTTGGGGGAAGTAGAGCTCCGGCTCCTCGACTATACGCAGCCCTTAGGCCGAATTTAGGGGCTTCCGGGGGCGTGTCGCGCGATCAGTCCCGAGGCGACCGCCGGACAGTTACTTCTCGGCGTTGCGGTTGTCAGTGCGCCAGCGGATGCCGGCGTCGATGAAGTCGTCGATCTCGCCATCGAATACGGCTGAGGTGTTGCCGACTTCGTGGTCGGTCCGCAGGTCCTTGACCATCTGGTACGGATTAAGGACGTACGAGCGCATCTGGTCGCCCCAGGATGCCTTTACATCCCCGGCAAACGCCTTCTTTTCGGCGTCCTCCTGCTACTTAATAAGGAGCAGGATCCTGGACTGGAGGACGCGCATGGCGGCCGCGCGGTTCTGCAGCTGGGACTTTTCGTTCTGCATCGACACCACGGTGCCGGTGGGGATGTGCGTCAGGCGGACAGCAGAGTCGGTGGTGTTGACGGACTGACCGCCGGGGCCTGACGACCGGAAAACGTCGACGCGGATCTCGTTGTCAGGAATGTCGATGGAGTCCGTTTGTTCGATCAGTGGGATCACTTCGACGGCGGCGAAGGAGGTCTGGCGCCGGCCCTGGTTGTCGAAGGGGCTGATCCGGACGAGGCGATGGGTGCCGGCTTCCACGCTCAGCGTTCCGAAGGCGTAGGGTGCTTTGACCTCGAAAGTGGCGGACTTCAGTCCGGCTTCCTCAGCGTAGGAAGTGTCCATGACGGTGGTCGGGTAACCGTGCCGCTCCGCCCAGCGCAGGTACATCCGCATCAGCATCTCGGCAAAATCAGCGGCGTCGACCCCACCGGCTCCGGCGCGGATGGACACTACCGCTTCACGTTCGTCGTATTCGCCGGAGAGCAGGGTGACGATCTCCAGCTCCTTCAGCGCCTTCCTGATGGACTCCAGCTCCGCGGCGGCTTCGCCCATGGAATCAGCGTCGTCTTCGTCCTGGCCGAGCTCCACGAGGACTTCAAGATCGTCAATCCGCGAGACCAGCGTGTTGAGCCGCTCCAATTCCGACTGTCGGTGGGAGAGCCTGGATGTGATTTTCTGGGCAGCCGCCGGGTCATCCCACAGGTTCGGCTCGCCCGCCCGCTCGCTGAGTTCAGCGATGTCTTCCTTCAGGGCCTCAACATCGCTGACTCGCTCGATGGAGGTGTAGGTGGCGCGAAGGGCGCGGATTTCTGCGGAAAAATCAATATTGGCCATGGTTGTTTAAGCCTACGCTATCCGGCCGGAG
>JBKKDH010000356.1:0-3130 GCA_046708445.1 Arthrobacter sp. | reverse complement strand
ATGCGGAGGTCGGGAAGGGTGCGGATACGGCCGCGCGGCTCGAGCGGGAAGTCGGTGGAGCGGACCATCGGGTTGGCCTGCACGCCGGCAGTCCAGACCAGGGTGTCTGCTTCGAAGTCCTGCGCCGGCGTCTTGTCCGGGAGGTTGATGAGTTTGATGGAGCCCTCGGCGTTGTCCAGCGAGGTGTTCAGCAGGACCTCGATGCCGCGGCTGCGGAGGTGCTCCACAACCCATTCAGCCTGCTTGGCCGTGACCTCAGGCATGATGCGGCCCATGGCTTCGACCAGGACGAAGCGGACTTCCTCCTGGCTGATACGCGGGTTGTTCCTGACCGCGGCGCGGGCCAGGTCTTCCATCTCGGTGATGCATTCGATGCCGGCAAAGCCGCCGCCCACAACCACGAAGGTCAGCGCCTTGGCGCGTGCTGCGGGATCGGTGATGGTGGAAGCAGCTTCAATCCGCTCCAGCACCTTGTTGCGAAGGGCCACGGCCTCTTCGATGGTCTTCAGGCCGATGCCCTTGTCCGCCAGGCCCTTGATGGGGAAGGTGCGGGTGATGGCACCAGCGGCCATCACAACGTCGAAGTAAGGAATCTCGAAGTTCTCGCCGCCGTCCGCGGGGGCCACAACGGCGGTGCGGTTGGCGTGGTCGATCGAGGTCACGCGGCCCTGGATCAGTTCAGTCTGCTTGAGGTGCTGGCGGTGGGAGACCACTGCGTGGCGGGCCTCGATGTTGCCGCCGGCGACCTCGGGGAGGAACGGCTGGTAGGTCATGTAGGGCAGGGGATCCACGAGGGTGACGATGCCACCGGCATTCGCGATCTTCTTCTGCAGTTTGAGTGCTACGTACAGGCCGACGTACCCGCCGCCGACGACGAGTACCCTGGGACGGTCCTGGAGCTCTGGGGTGGTTGCCATGATTTAAGAATACAGTACTTTGTGAAAATCTTCACTAACTACTATTTGGCTACGGTTTGCCTCCCAAATCGACGGTGTCCAGGACCCCGGTGTCGGGCTCTTCATGGGCCAGCCGGGGGTTGCGGGCGGCCCGCCGCAGCTGGATCACGGCCGCCGCGATGATCACCACAAAGAGCACCGCAAAGCCAATAACGACGGCGGCGCCGAGGGCAGTGTCACGCTGTGACGGAGCCTCTGCAGCGGGCACCGTGGCCTCGGCCAGGGTGGGCACGGCGCTGGGAACGTCGGTGGTGGCCACCGGAGCAGGCGTCGACAGGTTTCCGCGGCGGTGCACGCGGATCCAGTCCGAGATGGAGCCCAGCGGGTTGCTGCCGGCTTCGGGAACGGAATCCTTCAGCGCGGCTTCGGCATTGAGGACGCCAAAGCCATAGAGCGGGTCCTTGCCCGGTGCGCCGGCGTCCTTGGCGGTAGTGACGATGCGGTTGATGACCTGCTTTGCGCTCATCTCCGGCCACTTCGACCGGATCAGTGCCGCCACCCCGGCCACAATGGGCGTTGCCCCGGACGTGCCGGCCCATTCGGCATAGCCGCCGCCGGGCAGTCCTCCACGAAGGTTTTCTGCCGGGGCCGCTACACCGATGCTGATCCCCTGCGACGACGAATCGATGCTGGCCACACCTTTGCGGTCCAGCCCGGCGACCGTCAGCACGCCCGGAATGGTTGCCGGGGCACCCACCTGGATGTTGCCGCCCACGCGGTTTCCGGCGGCGGCCACGATGACGACGTCCTTCTGCTCGGCATACAGGAACGCCGCGTCCCAGCTCTGCGGCCACTGGGGCGTGGTGCTGCCGAGGGAAATGTTGATGACTTTGGCGCCGTTGTCCACGGCCCAGCGGACTGCTTCGGGGATCTGGTCCTGGTCGCTCTTCCCGGCAGGGTTGGCTGAACCCAGCCAGGTGGAAACTGACAGGATCTGCGCTTCAGGGGCAACGCCCACGATTCCGTCCGGCCCGGCACCGGAAGGGGCCGGGCTGGGGCTGGCGGTGGAACTGGCCGGCTGATGGCCTCGGCCAGCGAGCATGGTGGCTACCAGGGTCCCGTGTTCCGGCTTGCCGCCGATGCTCTTTTGCCCGTCCGGGTTTCCGGACCCGGATGCATCGTAGCCGCCGGCGACGGCTCCCTTGAGGTCAGGGTGCTGGCCGTCCACGCCGCTGTCGATCACTGCGATCTTCACGCCGGCACCCTTTGAGACCTCCCAGGCCTTTGTGATGCCGGACTCGGCCAGCCAGTATTGCTTATCGCGCTCGGCGTCGGCCTGCGCTGCCGGTGCGACGGCAAGTCCCGCAGCCAGGCTGGCTCCTGCCAGGGTCATCGCCAGGAGAGCGGAGGCGGTCCGGCGGAGCCGGGCTGTTGCTCTGGTCATTTGGGGTCCCATGGTCGGTGACATGAACTCGGGCCGCTGACTGCGTCTGGCTGACACTGCCGGGCTGGTGCCGCTCAGCTGATGCTCAGGGCAATACCGTCAAGAATATCGTGTTCGCTGGCGGTGGCCGTGACGATCCGGCCGCCGCTGAGCCCGCCGAGCCGCTCCAGGATGCGCCGCCACACCAGGCCACCGGCGCCGATCACGTCCACCCGGCCCGGATGCATGTAGGGCAGTGCGGCGCGTTCTGCCCTGGGCATTTCCAGCAGGTCGGTGGCGGCCCGGCGGATGTCGTCGATGGGCAGCTCAGTGCCGTGGATGGAATCCGGGGAGTACTCCGGGAGGCGCATCGCGTGGGCTGTGATGGTGGTGATCGAACCGGCCACCCCGACGACGGCGGTGGCACGTTCGAGCGGAACGTCCAGGCCCGCGCTGGTGATGGCGGCGTCGACGTCGGCTTCCGCGGCGGCGATCTGTTCGGCCGTCGGCGGGTCTCGCCGGAGGTGGCGTTCGGTCAGCCTGACGCAGCCGACGTCGACCGATCTGGCGGCGGTAACGCCGTCAGCGGTGCCCAGCACAAATTCGGTGCTTCCGCCCCCAAGGTCGACCACCAGCACCTGGTCCCCGTCAAGGATGGGCAGGACGCTGCTGGCGCCGGCGAAGGACAATGCTGCTTCCTCGTCGCCGGTGATGACTTCTGGTTCGACGCCGAGGAGGTCGCGGATTCCGTCCACGAAGACCTGGCGGTTGCGGGCATCCCTGCTGGCGGAGGTGGCCACGAACCGCACCT
>JBKKDH010000355.1:0-4237 GCA_046708445.1 Arthrobacter sp. | reverse complement strand
CGGCAAGGACGACCTGCTACTCCGTCCCGGCGTGACCTTGGGTGCGGAGGGCGCAATCAACGGCGAACCGGACACAGCCGCAAACTTCAACGGCACAACCGAGGGCGTCGGGGCGAATCCCACGCTGGACTTCCGGCCGCAGGTCTTCAGCCAGGAGGCCTGGTTCAAGACCGGATCCATTACTGGCGGCCAGATTTTCGGATACGGCAACACCCAGACCACGGTGTCAACTGATTTCGACCGAGTGCTCTACATGTCCAACCTCGGCAGGCTGTTCTTCGGGGTCCGGCCCAACGGCTCAACCCGTCAAACGGTGAGCTCGTTGGCCAGCTTCAACGACAACCAATGGCACCACGTGGTTGCCACCTTGGGCAGCAACGGCATGCAGCTGTTCGTCGACGGCGTTCTGGTGGGAAGCCGAACCGACGTCACTTCCGCCTGGCAGTTCGACGGCTTCTGGAGGATTGGCGGGGACAACCTCGGCAGCTGGACAAACCGGCCCACCAACCGGTACTTCAACGGTCAATTGGACGATGTCGCCATCTACCCGACCGTCCTCCCACTGTCCCGTGTCCAGGCGCACTACGTTGCCTCGGGCCGGAACGTCAACGCTCTTCCGGCCCCGCCGGTGGCAGCGTTCACGTCGACAACTGAAGGCTTGATAGCCTCCGTTGACGGCACAACGTCCTCCGATGCGAACGGGCCGATCTCCGACTACGCCTGGAACTTCGGCGACGGCGGCACGGGCTCCGGCGTCACTGCCCAGCACGTTTACGCTGGGGGAGGGACGTACAACGTCACCCTTACTGTTACTGACAATACGGGCCTCACCAATTCGGTGACCCATCCCGTGACGGTGACGGCTCCGCCACCCAACCAGGTGCCGACGGCTGATTTCAGCTCCACGGCCAGCAACCTCGCGGCGGCCTTCGACGGCTCAGCCTCGGCAGACGCCGATGGCACCATCGCCAGCTATGCCTGGGATTTCGGCGACTCCACCAGTGGAACGGGCGCGACGGCGAACCACACCTACGCGACGGAAGGGACCTACGCGGTGACGCTGACCGTGACGGACGACGACGGCGCCACCGGATCGGTGAGTAAGAACCTCACGGTGACCGCACCGCCGGCCAACACCGTCCTCGCCGCCGACGCCTTTGGGCGCACCGTTGCGGGAGGCTGGGGCACCGCCGAGACCGGCGGAGCCTGGGCCTTGTCCGGCGGCAACACCAACTTCGCGGTCAATAACGGCAGCGGCGCGATGACCGTTGGCACGGCAGGCCAAAGCAGAATGGCGCTTCTCAACTCGGTATCCACTGCGGCGAACGACTCGCGCGTCACCATCACGGCCGACAAACTGGCCAACGGTGGCGGCATGTTTGCTTCCCTTCTTGGCCGCCGGGTGGACAACAACACGGACTACCGCGCCAAGATCAAGGTGCTGAGCACAGGCGCTGTGTCCCTGTACCTGACCCGCGTAGTGGGGAACGTCGAGACGACTATTGCCTCGGTGAACACCGTTGCCGGCCTCACAGCGGCAGCCAACGATCCGTTGGTTCTGAGGCTGCGGCTTGAAGGGACCTCCCCAACTGCCCTCAGCGCCAAGGTCTGGCGGGCGAACGCGGCTGAACCGGCAGCTTGGCAAGTTACGGTAGCGGACACCACGGCCGCCCTGCAGTCCGCCGGCGGCAGCGGCCTCGTGTCCTACCTCTCCGGAAGTTCCACCAACATCCCCGTGGTGCTCAGGTACGACAACCTGAACGTCACCGCAGGTGGGGCACCCGTGGCGAACGTGGCACCGGTTGCCGCCTTCACCTCCAGCAGCACCGGGCTGACGGCCAACCTGAACGCCGGAACATCCTCGGACAGCGACGGCACCATCACCAACTACGCCTGGAACTTCGGCGACGGCAACACGGGCAACGGCGTGACGCCGTCGCACGCCTACGCTTCCGCCAATACCTACCAGGTAACGCTCACGGTTACCGACGACGACGGCGCCACCAACGCCGTGACCCAGCCAGTCACCGTTTCCAACGCGCCGGCCCCGGGAGTCCTCGCGGCCGACGCCTTCGGCAGGACCGTAGCTTCCGGCTGGGGCAGCGCCGACAATGGCGGTGCCTGGACTGTAGGAGGCGGTTCCTACAATGTTGGAAACGGCGTTGGAACTATGGTCCTGGGCGCTGCAAACGCGGGACCTTGGGCAGGATTGCAGGCAGTCAGTGCAACCGACACCGATGTACGCGTCAAAGTCTCCCAGGACAAGATCGCCACCGGGGGAGGATCGTTTGTCGGCGTGATAGGGCGCAAGGTTGGGACTGGGAATGAGTACCGGGCAAAGCTGAGGATCTTTGCCAACGGCACGACGTCGCTGTACCTTACGCGGCTTTCCGGCGGGGCGGAAACGACCCTGCAGTCCATCTCCATCCCGGGACTCACGCTCGTAGCCAACGATCAAGTTCAGCTACGGCTCCAGGTCACCGGTACCAATCCAACCACGCTCCGGGCGAAGGTCTGGCGGGACGGAGCCACGGAGCCGGCAGATTGGCAGCTGACGGCGACGGACACAACGGCGGCCCTGCAGGGAGCCGGTTACACCGGGCTTATGTCCTACCTCTGGGGCACCGCCACCAATGCCCCCGTAGCCGTCCGCTTCGACGACTTTGCGGTGGCCGCACCGTGAGCCGGCGGAGCCCATGACTGGTTCACGGCCGCCTTCGGCTGATCCGATGAAGCTTTGGACGTCAGCGTGCTGTCCTGGCTGTCGGGTGTGGCACGCCTAGCGGGGAAGGAGCATCATGAACCACGCATTGAAAGCACATGTCTCACGAAAAGGCAGCGGCAAGCCCGTCGCCGCCGTCGCAGCAGGTTTGGCACTGGTTGCCGCCTCTTTCCTCGCCGTGCCTTATGGTTTTGCCGATACGGCACCGACGAATCCGAACGATCCCAAGACGCCGGTGACTGTGTCGGCGGATGCCCTGCCCACTGTCCAGATAGACGGAGTTGTGTGGTCGCAGACGATTATCGGGAACACCGTCTATGCTGTGGGCAAATTTAGCACTGCCCGTCCGGCCGGTGCAGCACCAGGATCACAGACTGTGCCACGACAGAACATCCTGGCCTACAGCCTGACCACGGGCGCGCTGATTTCGTCCTTTGCCCCGACCCTCAATGCCCAGGGCCTCACGATCACCACTTCACCGGACAAATCCCGGCTCTATGTCGGTGGTGATTTCACGTCGGTCAGTGGCCAGATCAGAAACAGGGTGGTAGCGCTCAACCCAACTACGGGTGCGGTGCTGAGTGGCTTCGCGCCTAAGGTGAACGGCTCGGTCCGTGCGGTCGTCGCTTCTGCAGACACAGTGTGGGTGGGCGGCCTCTTCACCACAGTCGGCACAGTGGCCCGCAACAGACTGGCGGCGTTCCGGTCCTCAGATGGATTCATGCTGGCGTGGAACCCCAATGCAAGCGGTGGCCGGGTCAATGCCCTCACAGCCTCTCCCGACTACAAGCGCGTGGTCGCCGGAGGGGCTTTCACCACGCTGAACGGTTCCTTGAAGCCCGGGTATGGTCTTGCAGCAACGGATGCGGTATCCGGCGGCATCATTGCGACGCCAGTCAATGATGTGGTTCGCAATGCAGGCAGCGATGCGGCAATTACGTCACTGTCTACGGATGGCACCAACTGGTACGGCACGGCCTACGACTTCTCCGGCACGGGCCTTTTGGAGGGTGCTTTCTCCGCCAACTGGTCGAATTTGGGACTCAAGTGGCTTGAGGATTGCCACGGAGACTCCTACAGCCTGTTCGCGAATAACACGGCTGCCTATGTCGCAGGGCATCCCCACTATTGCGGAAACCTGGGTGGTTTTCCGGAGACGAGTCCAACGACATGGCATCGGGCGATCGCGTTCAGCAAAGCAGCTACCAGGACTTTGACGGCAGATACCCAGGGGTACAAGAGCTTTGCGGGCCAGCCGGCGCCAGAACTGCTGACTTGGTTCCCGGACATGGATACGGGCACGGCCACCGGTCAGAGCCAGGGTCCCTGGCATGTCACGGGCAACAGCCAGTACATTCTGATGGGCGGGGAATTCAAGACTGTCAATTTCAAAGGCCAGCAAGGGCTTGTGCGTTTTGCCGTTTCTTCGCTTGCTCCCAATAAGGAAGGTCCGCGGTCGTCGGCCGCCGCCACCAACCCGGTTCTGAGCTCGCCCGCTAAAGGTCAGATCAAGGT
>JBKKDH010000354.1:0-21067 GCA_046708445.1 Arthrobacter sp. | reverse complement strand
CAGTAGTCAATGGAGGCCTGCCGGATGGAGGACTGCAGGAACTCCCGGATCTCCAGGTAGCGTTCCTTTTCCGGCACGGGCAGCAGATCCACGATGTACATCAGGTCCGCGTCCGGAAACGGCAGCGCAGCTTTTGATGGCTCAACCGGGGCCGCGGCCAATGCGGCTTCATCACGTCGTTGTGGCGGCACGGGCATACGTCCCTTCGCTCTTCCAAACCCTTGGATGTCCTAGTATATTGCACAGAGTTGGATATCCAGTGATGCGCATCACTTGATGGGAGGGCGCCACCATGACAGTCACCGACGACTTCCGCGCAGCACGCGACCGGCTGCTGGCCCTTCGTTCCGACTACGGCCAGGCCAGGGAAGAGTTCCAGTGGCCGCGGTTTGAGGAATTCAACTTCGCCCTGGACTGGTTCGACCGGATTGCCGCCGACCCCGCTCATGGAACCAAGCCGGCACTGGTGATCGTGGAACAGGACGGCTCAGCCACGCGCCGGAGTTTCGCGGACCTGGCGGCCCGTTCCAACCAAGTGGCCAACTGGCTTCGCAGCCAGGGTGTCCGCCGAGGGGACCGCATGATCATCATGCTGGGCAACCAGGTGGAGTTGTGGGAGCTGATGCTCGCCGGCATCAAACTGGGGATCGTCCTGATCCCCACCACCACCCTGATGGGTCCGGCGGACCTTGCCGACCGCGTGGAGCGCGGCGAGGCGGGCTGGGCCGCCGTCGGGAGCTCCAATATCGGCAAGTTTGCCCGCGTTCCCGGCGATTACCGCCTGATTGAAATCGGCGACCGCGGCCCTGACCCGACAGCCGCCAGCCCGGCGGCACTCCAGTACACGGAATCGGCGACGGCGGCAGGCACCTTCGCAGCGGATGCCCCTACCGCGGCGGATGAGACGCTGCTGCTGTATTTCACGTCGGGCACGACGTCCAAGGCCAAACTCGTGGAACACACCCACACGTCCTACCCCGTGGGCCACCTTTCCACGATGTTCTGGATAGGGCTGGAACCGGGGGATGTGCACCTGAACGTGGCTTCGCCGGGCTGGGCAAAACACGCCTGGTCCAACGTGTTCACGCCGTGGATCGCCGAGGCCTGCGTCTTTATCTACAACTATGAACGCTTCGACGCCCGCGCCCTGATGGAGCAGATGGACCGCGAAGCCGTCACCAGCTTCTGCGCCCCGCCCACCGTCTGGCGCATGCTCATCCAGGCCGACCTGACCCTGTTGAAGACCCCGCCCACCAAGGTGGTGTCCGCCGGCGAGCCTCTCAACGCGGAGGTGATCGGCCAGGTGCAGCGCGCGTGGGGCCAGACCATCCGGGACGGCTTCGGCCAGACCGAAACCACCGTCCAGGTCGCCAACACCCCCGGCCAGCCGGTCAAGATCGGCGCCATGGGGAAGCCGCTGCCCGGCTACGACGTGGTGCTGGTGGACCCAAATACCGGGGAAGAAGCTGCCGACGGCGAGCTGTGCCTCCGCCTGGATCCCCGGCCCGTGGGGCTCATGAAGTCCTACTACGGAGATGCGGAAAGGACCGCCGAGGCGTTCCGCGGCGGTTACTACCACACAGGGGACATGGCCAGCCGGGACGAGCGCGGCGTCATCACCTACGTGGGCCGCGACGACGACGTCTTCAAATCCTCCGACTACCGGCTCTCACCCTTCGAACTGGAGAGTGTGCTGATTGAGCATCCGGCCGTGGCTGAAGCGGCTGTGGTGCCATCCCCCGATGCGCTGAAGTTGTCAGTCCCCAAGGCCTACGTGGCACTGGCCGCCGGGCATGAACCCGGGCCGGAACTGGCCGAGGAAATCCTCCGGTACTGCCGCGACCGCCTGGCACCGTTCAAGCGCATCAGGCGGCTGGAGTTCGCGGTCCTGCCGAAGACCCTCTCCGGCAAGATCCGCCGGGTGGAGCTGCGCCGCAACGAGGAAGTGAGGCACGGCGGTGACGGGCAGCCCGGCGGTGCGGCGCTCTTCGAAGGGGCCGGCATCGAATATTCCGAAGCTGATTTCCCCGGGCTGAAAGGCTGAGTGATGAGTGGTCCGCTTCCACGCGATCCCATCGCCGATGCCCAGCGGAACTGGGAAGAACACGGCTGGGCCGACGTTGCAGCGCCCATGGCAGCCATTACGGCCATCATGCGGACACAGCAGATCCTGCTGGCCCGGATCGAAGGTGCCCTGAAACCGTTCGGCCTGACGTTTGCGCGCTACGAATTGCTTGCCCTGCTGAGCTTCGCCCGCAGCGGGGCGCTGCCCATGAACAAGGCGAGTGCCCTGCTCCAGGTCCATCCCACCTCGGTGACCAACGCCGTCGACCGCCTCGAAAGCGCCGGACTGGTGGCCCGCTCGCCGCATCCCACCGATGGCCGCACCACACTGATCGAGCTCACCGCGGAAGGCCGGACCGTGGCAAAAAGCGCGACGGCGGTACTCAACTCCGAAGTGTTTGGCCAGTCGGGATTCGATGCGGCAGATGTGGACCAGCTCATCCGGATCCTGGGCAGCTTCCGCCGGAACGCCGGGGACTTCACGGACTGACGGAGCCTAGCGTTTGGCAGCCTTGCTTCGCCGGACGCTCCTGACCACGAGCCACACCACAGCCAGCCCCAGCGTTGCGTAAACGGCGTAATTGAGGAAGCGCGAATACTGCTCGACCACCTGGTATTGCGAACCGAGCGCGTAGCCAAGTCCGATCAGGGCACCGTTCCACAGCCCGCTTCCTGCGAACGTGTAGAGGCTGAAGGTTGCCAGGTGCATGTTGGATGCTCCGGCCGGCAGCGAAATGAGGCTCCGCACGCCGGGAAGCAGCCGACCGAAAAAGATCGATGACCTGCCGTGGCGGCGAAACCAGCCGGCGGCGTTGTCAAAATCCTCCCGGTCCACCAGCGGGAGCTTCGACAGGCCGCGGATGGACCGCTCGAGCCCCAGCTTGGCTCCGAGCCAATACAGCAGGAGGGCACCCAGGTAGGCGCCCAGCGTGCTGGTGATGAACACGAGGACCAGATTGAGCGCGCCCTGCTTGGCAAGGTACCCGGCGAGCGGGAGGATCACCTCGCTGGGAATGGGCGGCAGGACAGTTTCGGCGAGCGTGAAGAGTCCCACGCCCCATTCGCCGAGGTTTTCGATCCCCCTCGCAGCGAACCCCACAAGGCCGCCCAGGTTGTCCGTCGAGCCTGCGGCAGCGACGCCCGTTCCCCACATACACATTCCCCGTTCCACTGCCCAGCCACTGTCCAAGCGGGATCCCCGCCTCCTACGAGTCTAGGAGGAACCAGGCCTTGCCCTGACGTGCATGCGCTCCCCTTGGGTTCCGAAGAGGCTGAGGAACTCCACAGCGCCGGTGTCCGCCCGGCCAAACCAATGCGGAATACGGGTATCGAATTCCGCTGCTTCGCCGGGCTCCATCACCAGGTCCTGGCTGCCCAGGACCATCCTGAGCCTGCCGTTGAGCACATACAACCATTCGTACCCCTCATGGATCTGGGGATTCGGCGCCTCCGTCTGGCCGGCCGGCAGGATGTGCTTGTAGGCCTGGATCCCGCCGGGCCGCCGCGTCAGCGGAATGATGGTCATGCCCCGGCGGATGATCGGGCGCAGGTGCAGCCGAGGATCCCCGGTGGCCGGAGCACCCACCAGCTCGTCCAGCGGCACATGATGCGCTTTGGCCAGCGGCAGGAGCAGCTCAAGGTTGGGGCGGCGCTGCCCTGATTCCAGCCTGGACAGGGTACTGACCGAGATCCCGGTGGCTTCGGCGAGCGCTGCCAGCGTGGTGTTGCTGCCGAGGCGGAGCGCCCTCAGCCGCGGGCCCACGGCGGCAAGGACGTCGTCCAGTTGGTCTTCCATTCCTCCAGTTTGCCATTCCAGCAAATTTTCTTGCCAGTTTTCGCGCCCGCCGCAGAGCATGGAGGCATGAGCACAGAAAATGACAATACCTACGAAGCCCTGATCATCGGTGGCGGGGCCGCGGGCCTGAGTGCCGCACAGATGCTGGGGCGGTCACGCCGCTCAGTGGCTGTGGTCGACGGCGGCGAGCCCCGTAACGCCCCTGCGCAGGGTGTCCACGGGTTCCTGTCCCGCGACGGAGTCAGCCCGGCCGAACTCCTGACGATCGGTCGCACCGAAGCCGAGTATTACGGCGCGCGGATCGTCCAGGGCGAGGCCGTTGCCGCAGCGGGCAACGCCGAAGACGGTTTCGACGTGACCCTGGCCGATGGCAGGGTGATCCGCGGCCGGCGCCTCCTGATTACCACCGGCCTGGTGGACGAGCTTCCGGAGATTCCCGGGCTCCGCGAGCGCTGGGGCAGGGATGTGCTGCACTGCCCGTTCTGCCACGGCTGGGAGGTGCAGGACCAGTCAATCGGCATTCTGGGCAAGGGTCCCTGGTCCGTGCACCAGGCACTGCTCTTCCGGCAGTGGAGCAGCAGCATTACCCTGTTCCTGAACGACCTGCTCCAGCCCTCCGACGACGAACTGGAGCAGCTGGCCGCCAGGGGCATCAAGGTGGTGGCCGGCGCCGTCGAATCACTCCGGATAGAGCAGGACAGGCTCCGCGGGGTCGCCTTGGCCGGTGGCCCGGAAATCGCCGTTGACGCGGTGGTGGTTGGACCCCAGGTTCGGGCACGGCTCGAGGCTTTCGCCGGCCTGGGCCTGGCACCTGTACCGCATCCGATGGGGGTCGGTGACTACCTCGAGACCGACGCCGACGGCGCCACCGCTGTCCCGGGCGTGTGGGCGGCGGGCAACGTGACGGACATGCGCGCTCAGGTCCTGGCGTCCGCGGCGGCAGGGGCGTGGACCGCCGTCGTGATCAATAGCCACCTGATGGCGGAGGATCTGGCTGCCGACGTTGTCTCGTACCGTGATTCCCTGTCGGTTGCTCCGTAACTGCCCTTTTCAACGCCCAAAACGGCCGTGGGCCCACGCCGGCAGGGTTCCCTGGCCGAACTTGTGAGGCGAGGGAGCCGGTGGGGAGCACTCGATGAGTAAAGGGTGGGTCAGCGGTGGCTGAAGTCGGGCTGGCGCTTCTCCGTAAAGGCGGCCATGCCTTCCTTCTGGTCCTCGCTGGCGAAGAGCGAGTGGAAGATCCGGCGTTCGAACAGGACACCCTGGGCCAGGCCGGTTTCAAAGGCCGCGTTCACGGCTTCCTTCGCCAGCATGGCCACCGGCTTGGACTTGGACGCAATGACCTCGGCAGCTTTCACGGCTTCCTCCACCACGTTCTCGGCGGGCACCACGCGGGAGACGAGTCCGCAGCGTTCTGCCTCATCGGCGCCGATGAAGCGTCCGGTCAGGATCATGTCCATGGCCTTCGCCTTGCCCACGGCACGGGTGAGCCGCTGGGAGCCGCCCATGCCCGGCAGCACGCCGAGGTTGATCTCCGGCTGGCCGAACTTGGCGTTGTCACCGGCAATGATGAGGTCGCACATCATGGCCAGTTCGCAGCCGCCGCCCAGCGCGAAGCCGGACACCGCCGCGATCGTGGGGATTCGCAGCCGTGTGAAGTCCTCCCAGCCGCGGAACCAGTCGGCGGCGAACATGTCCATGTAGCCCTGCGAGGCCATTTCCTTGATATCGGCACCCGCGGCAAAGGCCTTGCCGGAGCCCGTGATGACCACCGCTCCGACGGCCATGTCTGCGTCCATGGCGGTGACTGCGGCCACGAGCTGCTCCATGGTGGCTTTGTCCAGGGCGTTGAGTGCCTCCGGCCTGTTGAGCGTGACCAGGCCTACCCGGCCGCGCTGTTCCACCAGGATGTTCGTGTACTCCGTCATGCCTGTCCCCTGTCGTTGTGGGACTTGTCGGGGTTGTCGGTGATGATTCCGGAGAAGTCCCTGCCCGCGCCGCCTTCTGCCGCAAACGTATCGTAGATTTCCGAGGCGAGCGGCCCCAGCCGGGCCGCGACACCCGTGCTCTGCAGGGCGTTCAGCGCGAGTTTGAGGTCCTTGGCCATCAACGCCCCGGCGAAGCCCGGCTGGTAATCGCGGTTGGCGGGACTTGTGGGGACCGGGCCCGGAACCGGGCAGTTGGTGGTCAGCGCCCAGCACTGTCCGGAGGCGGCGGAGGCGACGTCGAACAGCGCCTGGTGCGTCAGCCCCAGCTTCTCGCCCAGCACAAAGGCTTCGCTCACAGCGATCATGGAGACCCCCAGGATGAGGTTGTTGCAGATCTTCGCGGCCTGGCCACCGCCGTGTCCGCCGCAGTGCACCACGCGTTTGCCCATCACCTCGAGCAGCGGCCGCACGGCCTCGAAGTCTTCCGCTTCGCCGCCCACCATGAATGTGAGGGTGCCGGCCTCCGCGCCCACCACACCACCGGAGACAGGGGCGTCCACCGAGCGGTGGCCCGCGGCGACGGCCAGTGAGGCGGCCTCGCGCGCTTCGTCCACGTTGATGGTGGAGCAGTCCAGGAACATGGTTCCCGGGGCGGCCTCCGCCAGCAGGCCCGGCGTACCGTCCACCCCGCGGTAGGCGTCAAGGACGTGCTGGCCGCTGGGGAACATGGTCAGCACCACACCGGCTCCGGCCACGGCCTCGGCAGGGCTACCCGCGATGGGCACGCCGTGCGCCCGGGCAGCGTCCAGGGCTGCCGGAAACACATCGTAGCCGGCCACGCTGTAGCCGGCTTTGACCAGGTTCACCGCCATGGGCCCGCCCATGTGGCCCAGGCCCAGGAAGGCGATGGTGGGGTTCTCAGACATGGTCCGTCTCCTTTGGCTGAAGGTTGAGCTCAAGGTCGCCCAGGGGCGCAAAGAACCGCTCGACGTCGGCCTCCCGCACCTCCGGGAGCGTTGCGGGCTTCCAGTGCGGGTTGCGGTCCTTGTCCACCACCTGCGCGCGGATCCCCTCGCGGAAGTCAGGACCGGCCAGGCACCGAAGCCCCACCCGGTATTCCTGTGCCAACGCTTCATCCAACGTCAGTCCGCTGGCCCTGCGGAGGGACTCCAGGGTCACCTTCACGGCAGTGGGTGACTTCGCTTCAATAGTTGTCGCGGCAGGCTCTCCCCCGGTATCCCCGTCCAGGGTGCGGAGCCGCCGGAGGATTTCCTCCGCGTCATTGCCGGCGTAACAGGGGTCAATCCAGCCGTGCTGCGCCTCCAGTTCCGAGGGCGGCGCCTGTTCGCTGAACCGTACGACGGCGGCTTCCGGACTTTCGCTCTCAAGCGCCACCGCCAGGCCGGAAAGGTTCTCCGACGGGACGTAGTGGTCCGCCAGACCCAGGAACAGGGCATCCGCGCCGCTGAGGTGCGCGCCCGTCAGCGCGGCATGCGTACCCGCTTCCCCCGGTGACTTTGCCAGCAGCCAGGTCCCGCCGACGTCGGGCACAAATCCGATGGTGGTCTCCGGCATGCCGGTCCGGGTCTGCTCGGTGACCACGCGAAGGGAGCCGTGGGCCGAGATCCCCACTCCTCCGCCCAGCACCAGCCCGTCCATAAAGGCGACATACGGCTTCGGGTAGCCGGCAATGAGGGAGTTCAGCCGGTACTCGTCCTGCCAAAAGGCGGCGGTCTGCATGCCTCCGGCGAGGATGTCCCGGTAGATTGCCACAATGTCGCCTCCGGCGCAGAGGCCCCGCTCCCCGGCACCCTGCACCAGGACGGTGTCCACGCCGTCGTCGTCCGCCCAGGCGGTGAGCTGTTCCAGCATCGCGGCCACCATGCCCGCGTTGAGCGCGTTGACAGCCCGGGGCCGGATGAGGGTAATCACGCCCAAGTGGCCGCGCCTCTCGAACAGGACCTCGTTACCGGCTCCGTGCTCCGCTCCTGGCAAACCGGCCATCAGCTTCCTTCCGGCATCACGAAGCTGGCGCCCTGGCGGATCCCGGAGGGCCAGCGCGTGGTTACCGTTTTGGTCTTGGTGTAGAACCGGAAAGCGTCGGCACCGTGCTGGTTGAGGTCACCGAAGCCGGACGCCTTCCAGCCGCCGAAGGTGTAGTACGCGATCGGGACCGGAATGGGGACGTTGATGCCCACCATGCCAACTTCCACTCGGCTGGCAAAGTCCCGGGCGGCATCACCGTCGCGCGTGAAGATGGCCACGCCGTTGCCGAATTCGTGCTCGCTGCACAGGCGCAGTGCTTCGTCGTAGTCGGTGGCACGGAGCACGCTGAGGACCGGGCCGAAGATCTCCTCCTGATAGATCTTCATGTCCTTGGTGACGTGGTCAAAAAGCGTCGGGCCCAGCCAGAAGCCGTCGTCGTAGCCTTCCACGGTGAGGCCTCGCCCGTCCGCCAGCAAGGTGGCACCGTCCTCCACTCCTGACCGGATGTAGCCCTCGATCCGTTCCTTCGCGCCGGGCGCCACCACGGGGCCGAAGTCCGAGTCCTTGGCCAGGCTGTGGCCCACCTTGAGCCCCTTGATGCGGTCCTGGAGTTTGCCCACCAGCCTGTTGGCGGTTTCCTCGCCTACCGGGACGGCCACGGAAATGGCCATGCAGCGTTCGCCCGCCGAGCCGTAGCCGGCTCCGATCAGGGCGTCGGCGGCCATGTCCAGGTCAGCGTCCGGCATGATCACCATGTGGTTCTTGGCCCCGCCGAAGCACTGGGCGCGTTTCCCGTGGGCGGCAGCGGTGGCGTAGATGTACTGGGCGATAGGGGTGGAGCCCACAAAGCCGATGGCCTTGACCCGCGGATCTTCAAGGAGCGCGTCAACGGCTTCCTTGTCCCCGTTCACCACGCTGAACACGCCGTCCGGGACGCCCGCTTCGGAATACAGCTCGGCCAGCCGCAGGGGCACCGAGGGGTCCCGTTCGGAGGGCTTGAGGATAAAGGCGTTGCCTGCGGCGAGGGCCGGACCGGACTTCCACAGCGGGATCATGGCCGGGAAGTTGAAGGGTGTGATGCCAGCGACGACGCCAAGGGGCTGGCGAAGTGAGTGGACATCGATGCCTGCTCCGGCGTCGTCGGAAAATTCACCCTTCATCAGGTGCGGGGCGCCGGCGGCGAACTCCACCACTTCGACGCCGCGCTGGATGTCGCCCTTGGAGTCGGCGAAGGTCTTGCCGTGTTCGGAGGAGAGCAGGGTGGCGAGCTCGTCCATGTTCTGGTTCACCAGGTCCACGAACTTCAGCAGGATCCGGCCGCGGCGCTGCGGGTTCATGGCGCCCCACTCCGGCTGGGCCTTCTCCGCCGCGGCGATCGCGTTCTGCACTTCCTCCCGGCTGGCCAACGGCACGCGTGCCTGGACCTTGCCCTCGCAGGGATCAAAAACGTCGCTGTAGCGGCCGGATGTCCCGCCGATTCTCCGGCCGGCTACGTAATGGGATAGTTCGCGCACCATGGCTGAATGCTCCTTCGCATTGTGATCCAGGTCATCTCTGCAAGCGAATATACTCGGACTTCCTACTAAATTCCAGAGCACTCCGGGGGCCGTGAGAACCGCGCCGCCACCCGCGTAGGCACCGCCGTCGCGGGGCACTTTGCCGCGCAATTGGGCCGCCTGGGAACATCTCGCCGGCGTGTCCGCGTCATAGTGCCCCGAATCTGCGGGCCCAGGCCGCGACCCGGCGACCAAGACCGGCTCCGCCGTCGTGGACTATGCCGGGCGCCCAAGTTCGGTAAGTTAGGACTGTGAAGATTGCTACCTGGAATGTGAACTCGCTCCGTGCCCGCGCCGACCGTGTGGAGGCCTGGCTGCAGCGCAGTGACTGCGATGTCCTGGCCATCCAGGAAACCAAGTGCAAGGACGACAACTTCCCCTGGGAACTCTTCGAGCGGATGGGCTACGAAGTAGCCCATTTCGGCGTGAACCAGTGGAACGGCGTGGCCATCGCCTCGAGGGTTGGGCTGGAGGACGTGGAGCGGACATTCCTGGACCAGCCTGCGTTCGGCAAGGCCGGCAAGGACCCCGTCCAGGAGGCCCGTGCCATGGCGGCCACCTGCGGCGGCGTGCGCGTCTGGAGCCTGTACATCCCCAACGGCCGGTCGCTCGATGATGAGCACATGCCCTACAAGCTCAAGTGGCTGGAAAGCCTGAAGACGCACGCGCAGGGCCTGGTCACCTCAGACCCGCACGCCCAGGTTGCCCTCATGGGTGACTGGAACATCGCGCCCTTTGACGATGATGTCTGGGACATCGACCTGTTCGTGAACAATAGGTACACCCACGTCAGCCCGCCTGAGCGCGCGGCCTTCCACGCCTTCGAAGAGGCGGGCTTCACCGACGTCGTGCGCCCGTTCACCCCAGGTCCCGGCGTCTACACCTACTGGGACTACACCCAGCTGCGTTTCCCGAAGAAGGAGGGCATGCGGATCGACTTCGTCCTGGCCTCCCCGGCACTCGCCGCGAGGGTGACCGGCGCTTCGATCGACCGCGAGGAACGCAAAGGCAAGGGCGCCTCGGACCACGCCCCGGTGCTGGTGGATCTGGCAGACTGATGCTGCAAGCCTGGAGCGCCGAAAGGGGGAAACGATGACCGGAAACCTCTACCGTGGCCAGGCCGGCCTGCCGTTTTCCTCCACCCTGCGCGTCTACGAACCGCTGGATGCCTTTCCGGAGGACCAACGCGAGGCCATCCGGGCCGCTGGCGCGCGCACCGCCTCCCGCGCAGCCGTTGAAAACGCCGAGCTGCTCGCTTCCCTGGGCCGGATCACCCGGGCCGGCGGCGATCCTTTTCCCACTGGCCGCACCGACCTGGTCCGGGTCACCACCGCTCCCGGCGTGCCGGGGCCGGCATTGCCGGAAGATGCCCCGGCAGCGGGAACGCCCGACGGCGGCGCTGACGCCCACTCAGGTGCCGGTGCGGACCCGGTGCTGCTCTACTGCCCCAGCCAGCTGGTGCTGCGGGCCGGGCTGGCAGCCAACGCGCTGATGGAAGGCATCCACGGCCCGCTCGCCGAGATGCTGATTCCCGAAGAGCAGCGCGACAAGCACCAGGAACGCATCGACCTCGTCAAGGCCCGGGACGGAGCCATCCGGGTCCATACCCGCGCTTCGACGTGGGGCATTCCGTTCAGCTGGTTCTCGCTGTTTATGGAAGGTGACCGGAAGGACGTGGTGGAGTCCGGCGGCCGGATACTCACCGTCCGCGTCTGGGCCCCCATCACCGAAGCCATGGAACGGGCACGCTACGCCGTTGCCAACCTTGCCCTGGCGGCCCCGGACCTGGACATGTTGGACGATCTCGCCCAGCTCACGGAGTGGCTGGAGCTGTTCCACGTCAATTCCATGGTGGAGCTGGATTACGGAGCCGTGGCGGACAAGGTGTATCCGGACGAGTCACCGATGGATATCAGGCTGGGAATCGAGTGCCTCGCCGAGGGTGACATGACCGGCGCCGCGGCAGCGTACCGCCGGCTTGCCTCCCGCTGGATCCCCATCAGGCAGCTGGCCAGGGCTTCTTAGCCTCGCGGCGCCGCCGTCGTTCTCCGGACGATGAGTTCATGGGGCGCGACGGCGGAGCGCACCGCCCCGTTTACGCCGTCGAGTTCGTCCAGCAGCATTTTGGTGGCGAGCTCAGCCTGCTCGTCCGGTCGCTGGCCCACCGTGGTCAGGCCCATCGCGTCGGCGAAATCGTGGTTGTCGATTCCCACGACGGAGAGCTCGTCAGGGACGCGGACCCCCAGCCGGGTTGCCTCGAAGATGACACCCATGGCCATTTCGTCCGAGGCGCAGAAGATGGCAGTGGGTTTGTCGCCGGGACTCGCCCACAGCCGGCGGAAAGCCTCCTGGCCGCTGCGGACGGTGAAATCGCCCCATTCATCCCATTCGGGCCGGGTGGGCAGGCCGGCGCCCTGCATCACGTCCTTGAAGGCCAGGATGCGGACCCGGGGAACGTCGAAGTTCAGGTCGGTTTCGTCGTCGCCGTGGACCAGGGCGATGTCGCGGTGCCCCAGGTCGATCAAGTGCCGGACGGCAGTGGAAGCGGCGGCGTAGTCATCGATGCCGATGTAGGCGCATTCCTCAACATGGCCGCCCACCACCACTAGCGGGATATCGATTTTTTGCAAATGGTCCAGTTCGTCATGGGTGAGGGCCATACACAGCACCAGCAGGGCATCGATCTGCTTGTAGACCATGGTCTTGCTGAAGAGCCGCTCCCGATTGCTCCCGTGGCCGCCCAGGTTGAACAGGGAGAGGTTGTAGTTGCGGGCGTGGAGTTCCCGGTCGGCGCCCTCAATGGCCTTGGAGAAGAACCACCGGCTCACGAAGGGCGCCAGCACCCCGATGGTCTTCGTGCGACCGGTGGCGAGCCCGGACGCCGAAGATGAGGCAACATAGCCGAGTTCGCCGGCCACCTCAAGGATTTTTTCCCGTGTGGCCGGTGACACCCGTGGCAGTCCCCGCACCGCCCGCGAGACGGTGGCCGTAGATACTCCCGCTGCGGCTGCCACATCCTCAATGCTGACGCCGCTGTGGCCGCCCCGTTGGGACCTTTCAGATGTGCGTGCCACGGTGTCCCCTCATGTACTCCCTGCAGGCGTCCGCTCCTGCTCCAGTGCGATACCCCCACGCCATAGTATTTTGACCGCCGCCATGCTTCGCAGTGTTACCGCGCAAGGTGCCAGCCAACGGCGGACTCACGGGGAGCGTTACCTCCGGTCCGGCAGCTTCCTGCGCAGCCGCACCATTCCGTAGATCGCCAGGAGCGTGGCCAGCAGGCCCAACGCCCACCAGAGGGCGGGCTGCCCTGTCACTTCCATCCAGACAGTGACCACAACCAGGACCACGGCCCAGAAACCCAGGAATCCGATGATGATGTCAAAATCCTCGCCGGAGCGCGCCAGCCGGCGTTCGCTTCCCGCCCCTTTTGACTTCCCGGGGCGGGAAACGCCGTCCGTCACTTGACTGCACCAGCCGTCAGGCCGGCAACGATCTTGCGCTGGAAGACCAGCACCAGGATCACCAAGGGAATGGTGACGATGGTGCCGGCGGCCATGATCGCCGTGTAGGGGATCTGGTTGGGCTGGGCGCCTGCGAAGCTCGCAATAGCAACGGTCACAGGCTGTGTGACGTCACTTGAGAGCTGGCTGGCGATCAGGAACTCGTTCCAGGAGGAGATGAACGCCAGGATCGCCGTGGTGAAGATTGCCGGGGCGGCCAGTGGCATGATGACCTTACGGAAGGCCTGCCCCTGAGTGCAGCCGTCGACCCGGGCTGATTCCTCCAGCTCCCACGGCATTTCGCGGAAGAAGGACGTCAGGGTGTAGACCGTTAGCGGCAGTACAAAGGAAATGTTGGGAATGATCAGTGCCTGGTAGGTACCCATCCAGCCGATGTTGGTAAAGAGCTGGAAGAGCGGGGTGATGAGGGCGACGCCGGGGAACATGGAGGCTCCCAGGATGAAACCCAGCACGAGGAACTTGAAGCGGAAATTGAGCCGGGCAAGGGCGTAGGCGGCGAAGACGCCGATCAGCAGCGATATGGCCGTCACCACAACGCCGATGAAGATGCTGTTGATCAGTGCCTGTCCAAAGCGGTTCCCGAACGAGGTGTCGAATGCGGTGGTGAAGTTGTCCAGCGTGACGTGGGTCGGCAGGATGGATGTGTCGTAGGTGAAGCCGACTTCGCGGAACGCCGTCACCACCATCCAGTAGGCAGGAGCGAGGCACCAGACCAGGATGACCGCGGCGCTGATGTAGGTTCGCCCCTGGGCCCATTTCTCCCTGTTCTGCGCCGTTTTTCGGCCCTTGTCCTGCCGCGCCCGCAGCTCCGTGGCGGCTGTCGACGTAGTCATTTCTTCCCCTTACCAGTGGCGCCGCTTTGTTCCACGACATTCGCTCCCAGGAACCTGACGAAGATGAAAGCGACCAGAAAGATGATGATGAAGGTAATGGTGGACAGCGCCGCAGCTGCGTTGAAGCCTTGCCTGATCTGGTTGATCACCAGGATGGACAGCGTGGTGGTGTTGTTCGCGCCCTGCGTCAGGATGTACGGCAGGTCGAACATGCGCAGTGCATCCAGGGTGCGGAACAGGATGGCCACCATCAGCGCCGGCTTAACCAGCGGCAAAGTGATCATGCGGAACCGCTGCCAGGCAGTGGCCCCGTCCACCTTGGCCGCCTCGTAGACGTCCGCCGGAATCATCTGCAGCCCTGCCAGAATCAACAAAGCCATAAACGGTGTGGTCTTCCAGGTGTCGGCAATAATGACCGCCCACTTGGCCGGCCATTCGCTGCCCGTCCAGAGAATGCTGGCATTGAACAGCTTGTTTGCGATGCCTTCGAACGCGAAGATAAAGAGCCAGAGCTGGGCGGTAACGGCGGTGGGGATGGCCCACGGCACCAGGACCGCGGCGCGGACCAGGCTGCGGCCCCTAAAGGTCCGGGCCATGATCATGGCCATCCAGAACCCGAGCACGGTTTCAAAGGTGACGGTGATAACCGTGAAGAGGAACGTAGTTCCGGTTGCGTCCCAGAACTGGCCCCCCAGCGTGCCGGGAGGGCAGGCTACGGTGCCGCCGCCAGGGGCGGCACACTGCTGGCCAAGCCAGTTGACGTAGTTCTGGATTCCCGCCGGGCCGCCGGCGGTGAAGAGGCCCGTGACCGGATCGAGGCCGGCGTCCTTCTGGAACGACATCACGATAGCGCTGATGATGGGATAAACGATCACCACGCCCAGGGCGATGATGGTGGGTGCCAGGAGCCAGGTAGCCCACCTGCCCTGGCTCAGTATCTTGTTGTCCTCCCCCACACCCTTGGGTGGGTGGTGGACCGGGGCCCCGCCCGACGCCGGCTTTGTTGCCGGCGTCGGGCCCAATTCGGTTGCCATAACTAAGCTACGATCCTGCGCCAGCGGACTCGATGGACTTCTGCATGTCAGACAGCGCCTGCTCAGCGGACTTCTCGCCCTTCAACGCAGCGTAGGAGTTCTCCTGGATCGCCTGGGTAACGGCTGGGTAAAACGGCGTCACCGGACGCGGAACCGCATTCTCTATAGACGTCTTCAGCACCGGCAGGTACGGCAGCTTGGAAACCAGCTCCTGCTCTTCGTAAAGATCAGCAAGAACCGGGGCCAGCGAGCCCTTGGTAGCGAAGAACTTCTGCTGCTCCTCTTCGACAAGGAACTTCACGAAGTCCAAGGCGGTGGCTTTGTTCTTCGAATACACGCTGATTGCCGCGCTGTGGCCACCCAGGGTTGATGCACCGGGGCCGTCCTTGCCCGGGAGGGCTGTCATGCCCAGAACATCCTTGACCTTGGAGGAGCCTTCGGTAGTGGCCAGATTGTAGACGTACGGCCAGTTACGGAGAAAGAGAAGGTTACCGTCCTGGAACGCGCGGCGGCTTTCCTCTTCCTGGTACGTGATCGCTTCAGCCGGGATGTTGCCGTTCTTGAAGGCCTCGGCCAGGTTTTCAAGGCCTTCCTTGGCCTCAGGCGTGTTCAGGTTCGGCTTGCCCTCGTCGTTCAGCACCGAGCCGCCAGTTGAGTTGATCGCCTCCGAGGCGTTAACAGTGAGGCCTTCGTACTGCTTGAACTGCCCCGAGTAGCAACCGATGTTGTTGGCCTTGGCGATGGAGCACATCTCCATCATTTCCGCCCACGTCGTGGGAGGCGTAGGTACCAGGTCCTTGCGGTAGTAGAGGATGCCGCCGTCAGAAGATACCGGGGCGGCGTACAAAGTCCCCTTGTAGGAGCCTGCTTCGACGGTGGGTTCCAACATGCCCGCGGTGTCAACAGCCATCTTGTCCTTGAGCGGCTGCAGCCAGCCCTTGGCCGCGAATTCGGCGGTCCACACAACGTCAACACTGGCGACGTCGTAGTTGGGGTCCTTTGCCTGGTAGTGCTGGACCAAGTCGTCGTGCTGCTGGTCGGCCTGGTCGGTCTGCTCCTTGAAAGTGACCTTTTCATCCGGGTGCGCAGCGTTCCACTTTTCGACCAGGGGCCGGACAACGTTGCTGTTGTCCTTGCCCTGTACGTAGGTGATCGGGCCGCGGCCGTCGAGGTTGGCTTCGGCGTCGGTTCCGCCGCCTCCCGTGCTTCCGCCGCCGCCTCCGCCGGCACAGGCGGAAAGGGTCAGGGCCAAAATGCCGGCAGTTGCTGCCGGGAGTAAGAATTTACGGGTTTTCATTGCTTGAGGCTCCTCGCTGAGTGACAAGTAAGTCGACAGTGCGGTTGATGTGGTGACCATCACACTAGTAACGTTGCCGGAAGAAATGCAAGCGTTTACATCAAAAAGTTACCTGAGAGGAACCAAATGCACCACCCAGCCGTTCCCACCCCCGGATCCACGATAAAGTCCTGGTGGGCCAGTGCCGCCGTCTACCAGATCTATCCACGCTCCTTCGCAGACGCCAACGGCGACGGAATGGGGGATTTGCCCGGAATTACGGCCCGTTTGCCGTACTTGCAGCAGCTGGGAGTTGACGCGGTCTGGCTATCGCCCTTCTATAAGTCTCCCCAGGCCGACGGCGGTTATGATGTGGCGGACTACCGCCAGGTTGACGCGCTTTTCGGAACGCTGGCCGATTTCGATGCAATGTTACAAATTGCTCACGGTCTGGGCCTGAAGGTCATTGTTGACCTGGTTCCAAACCACACCTCGGACGAGCACGCATGGTTCCAGGAAGCTCTTGCAGCCCCTCCGGGATCCCCTGAGCGGGACCGGTACATGTTCCGGACGGGGAAGGACGAGGTCCCGGGCTCCGGCGACGGGAACCTGGCCCCGAACAACTGGCGGTCCATCTTCGGCGGGCCCGCCTGGAGCAGGGTAACGGAAGCTGATGGCAGGCCCGGCGACTGGTACCTTCACCTTTTCGATACCAAACAGCCTGACCTGAACTGGGACAACGACGAGGTCAAAGTGGAAATGCGCTCCGTTATGCGCTTCTGGCTGGACCGCGGCGTGGACGGCTTCCGCGTGGATGTTGCCCACGGCATGGTCAAGGAAGCCGGCCTGCCGGACTGGGACGGCGTCGCGGCCATGGTGGAGGGCACCGCCGGGCAAGCTCCGGACAACCGGCACACCCCGCCGGGTGATGCCCACGGTGCCCATACGGAGGCGCAGGAGCCGCACCGTGCGGTATCGCCGCAGTATCCGCCGTCGCCGTTTTTTGACCAGGACGGCGTGCATGACATTTACCGCGACTGGAACCGCGTGCTGGCGGCGTACGAGGGCGACCGGATGATGGTCGCCGAGGCCTGGGTGGAACCCGCGGAACGGCTGGCCCGGTATGTCCGCAAGGATGAAATGCAGCAGGCCTTCAACTTCGATTTCCTGCTCGCCGGCTGGGATGCGGAGCGCGTAGCCGAAGCCATTGAGGCCTCCCTCCGGGCCGCTGCCTCTGTGGAAGCGCCGTCCACGTGGGTGTTGAGCAACCACGACACCGTGCGGCACACCACGCGGTTCGGCTTGAAGGATCCCACCACGTTCCCCAAGGGCATTGGGGCCAGCGATGAGCAGCCGGACACTCTCTTGGGACTGCAGCGGGCACGTGCTGCCACACTGATTGGGCTTGCGCTGCCGGGTTCGGTCTACCTCTACCAGGGCGAAGAACTGGGTCTCCCCGAGCACACCACACTCCCCGACGAAGCCCGGCAGGATCCGACGTTCTTCCGCACCAACGGCGCGGAGATCGGCCGCGACGGCTGCCGGGTGCCGCTTCCATGGAAGGCAGCTGAGCCGGGTTACGGCTTCGCCGAGGCGTTCCCCGGTGGCGGGACGTCCGACGCCGGCACCGGCACCATCGTGCCCGCTGCACCATGGCTGCCCCAGCCGGAGTCCTTCGGGGACCTCGCTGCAGACCGGCAGGACGGCGTCGCGGGTTCCACGCTGGAGCTGTACCGTTCAGCGCTGGCCTTCCGCTCCGCCCACGGGCTGGGATCCGGGTCCTTCCAGTGGTCGGACGCCCACCGGCCGGAGGAGGGCGTACTGGCTTTCCACAACGGCGAAGTGCTGGTGCTGAGCAACCTGGGTTCGGCCACGGTTCCCGTACCTGACGGGTTCACAGTGTCGCTGGCCAGCACGCCGCCGTCGGACGGTCTTGTGGCCGGGATACCGCCGAACTGCACGGTCTACCTGACCCGCTGATTTAGGTGCTCAGCGGACGCGTTCAGCCCGGCTGAACCGCGTCCGCGCGCCAGCGCCAATGTGGATCAGCACCGGTGTCCGTTTGCCAACCACCGCGTCCAGGGCGTCCACCAGGGTTGCCACCTCCGCCGCCAGGAGGTGCGGGGCGACGCCTTGGCGCGGCAGGAGCCGGACCTTCAGGGCCGGGCTGCCGTTGACCTCGTAGGTTGCAACGGTGGCACCGGCCAGGTCCGGACGTTCCGCGAGGGCCTGCTTGAGTGCCTGTTC
Organism: Arthrobacter sp.; assembly: GCA_046708445.1. Taxonomy (GTDB): domain Bacteria; phylum Actinomycetota; class Actinomycetes; order Actinomycetales; family Micrococcaceae; genus Arthrobacter. The sequence goes on along the minus strand of JBKKDH010000354.1, from coordinate 2,824 downwards.
GGCCACCCCTCCCCCGATCCGGACGTCGCCGGCGACTTCCCCGGCGTTGTCATCTGAAACGAGCCGGTTGGTGCGGCCTTTGCCCTGCTGGGCCACCCAGGCAACCATCAGCCCCATCAGAAGCAGCGTCACGAGGACCACCACAATCCAGAGCCAGCTCTCCGGCCTGCCGGGGAACCGGGCGTTGTTGAAGGCCTGGTTCATCCCCTGCCAGGCATCCTCTGACCAGGAATGCCACCACGTGGCGACTGCCGGAACGGTGGCCAGAAGGACCAGGAGCAGTCCAATGGCGAGAAGCTTGATGCCCAGGATCGCCACAAGGATCCGATTGAGCAGGACGGGTGTGCTGGTCACGCGCCAATCACCCCCGCAGATGCCAGGTTGATGCGGACCTCGGGGACCGGTAGCAGGGCCATCTCGCCAAGTTCGCTTTCCACTGCTGCGTGGATGGCGGCCCCATCCACAGGGACGCCGGAGGTGGGGCGGACGTTCACAATGACCTGGCGCCGGGAAACCACCACCATGACCTGCTCAGGTGTGACGTTGGCAGCGAGCCGGGCACGGCGTGCCAGGGCGGAAGCGATGACCTCGTCGTCCACCACCACTGCCGGACTGTTCCAGCCGTCCCCCTGGCCGCTGAGCACATGCCGTGCGCGGCGCCGGGGAAGCACTGCGTTCAGAAGGAAGAACAACCCGATCATTGCCAGCACGGCGCCCAGGGCGCCGAGCAGCAACGGCGATATTCCCGAAGGCAGCGCAACGAGCCGTTCCGCCGCAGTCTGCGGTTCGATCAGCCAGGCCGGCTGGCCAATGGCATGCACGGCTGCTTCCAGGAGTCCATAGGCGCAGGCCACCACAACGAGGACTGCGGCGATCGAGGCCACCACCGCGCGGGACGAGTGGGTCTCCCGGTAGAGGATTCTTTGCTTGTCCGGTGCGCTCATTTCACACGTCCTCCTTCGCTGATCCGGGCTCCGCTGATCCGGATGTCCACGCGGCTGAGCCGGGCCCCGCTGAGCGCGGTGACGGTGGCCAGGATCCGTGCTTTCGCAGTGACAGTGCGGTCCCAGATGGACCCGCCGAAGGCAGCCACCCTGCCGGCGTCGGCCGCTACTGCCTTCAGCGGCGGGATGTGGATGGGCGCCACGAGGGACAGCGCCAGCAAGCCGTCGTCGTCGGACCAGTCTGCACGGATGTCCTGGGCAGGCACGCCCAGCGCCTCAGCTGCCGCGGCCCTGGCCAGGCTGGTGAGGGCCTGGGTGCTGATGCGGTTATGGCCGGCAAGGGCCGGGCCCTGGAGCGTCGGTGCAGGCGAGCTCATGACGAGGAGCGCCGGCCGATGATGGCATCCAGGACGCCGCGCAGGTCCAGTTTCCCTTCCGCCGCGCGGCCCAGCAGGGCTCCGATTGCCATAAACAGCAGCGAGACCAGGAAGCCCCAGAGCCCGAACTGGAAGGACATAAACGCCACGAACGCTCCCACGGCGATTCCCACAACTGTCAGGTTCACAGGAGTGCCTCCCTTTCTGCGGTGGCCGGACCTGCCGGTTTAACGGGCGGGGCCACATAGACATCGGTGATTTCGACGTTCACTTCAATGACCTGCAGCCCGACGAGCTCTTCAACGGCGCGGTACACGGAAGAGCGCACCTGGTCAGCCACCGAATGGAGCGGCGCTCCGTAGGTGGCCACGAGGCTGATGTCCACCGCCACCTGGGTTTCGCCCACCTCGGCGTGCACCCCTGCTGCGTGGTCGGAACTGCCGACGGCGTCCCGGAAGGCGCCCAGGGCACGGGACGGTCCGGACCCCAGCGAATAGACCCCCGGGACAGCACGGGCGGCGATGCCGGCAACCTTTGCTACGGCAGTCTCAGAGATGACGGTGCGGCCGTGGCCGGGCACCAGGCTTCCGGCGCTATGTTTTTGGACGCCCGCATCGGGTTGTGGGTTCTGGTATTCCATCAGGCACTCCCCCTTCTGTTGAACCCAACCCTATCCCCTGCCTGCTGCTTAACGGCAGGAGGCGGGGACGCCCGGCCATGCCGGACATCCCCGCCCCATGCTTATGGGAGCTGTGGATCAGCTTCCGCTAGGTGATGGTCACTTGTAGTGGCCTTCGCCGCCAACGCGGAGGTTGGTGGGCAGGTAGCCGAACGGGCCGAGGCCGTTCTTGCCGAAGCTGCGGTCCACCTGGGAAATACCGTTCTGGAAGTTGATCTTCACCGTCGGCGAGAGCGATCCGCCGCGGACGCCGTTGACGTTGTCGATGAAGGACTGCACCAGGCCACCGGGCTGCACGTAGTGCGAGTAGGCCTGGAACTGGCGGCCGTTCTGAAGCGGGTTCGGACCCTCAGGCGCGTTCGCGGCCATGTTGAGGTCCGTCGGGGAACCCAGGGCCAGTCCGCTGTTGTTCATCGGCTGGTAGTCGGAACGGATGCCGTCGCCGACGAAGCCGTAGACACCGTCGGGGCCGCGCATGCCCGCAGCGTACGTGAACTGGTGGCTGATGGTAAACAGGTAGTACTTGTTCTTGCCGTTTTCGTTCTGGATGAAGATCTGCGGACGCTCAGTCTGGTCGTTGACGCAGTTCGCGGACAGGATAGGCGGCAGGAAGGACCACTTGGTCAGGTCCTTGTTGTCCGCGACTGCCAGGCCAACGTTGGCTGTCTGGTAGTAGGCGCCTGAGCTGTTGACCTCATTCAGGTTTTCCGCGTTGGGGTCTCCCGGCTGGTAGCCCAGGTCTTCCTCCTCGCAGCGGTAATCGCCACGGGTGCCGCCGGTGTTGCCTTCGAAGACCATAAAGGTCTTGCCGGGGTGGGCCGGGT
>JBKKDH010000353.1:0-2728 GCA_046708445.1 Arthrobacter sp. | reverse complement strand
GCGCCTCGGCGGCCGGTGCGGGTGCGGAGTCCACGGTGGACGAAGCCGACTTCGACAAGCTGTAACCGACACGCGCCCGGTCCCGCCGGGCAGGCTCAAGGCCGGGGTTCAGGATGAACCCCGGCCTTCGCCGTCCCCGGCAACGGTGGAACCCGGACATCTGCCGCCAGCCCATGCAGCTCCCCGTGGATGTGTGTACCGTGGACGCCATGTCCTCCCCCGCCGCAACGTCAATCGTCTGGCTCCGTGATGACCTCCGCCTGGACGACAACCCCGCTCTGATGCGGGCGGTCGAACTCGGCCTGCCCCTCACCGTGGTGTACATTCTCGACGAGGAATCGGCCGGAGTCCGACCCCTGGGAGGTGCAGTCCGCTGGTGGCTGCACCACTCCCTGGTAGCCCTCGCCGCCGATCTGGAAAACGCCGGATCCACGTTGGTCCTCCGGCGGGGACCGGCGGCACCGATCATCCGGAACCTGGTCCAGGAAACCGGCGCACGCCATGTCCTGTGGAACCGCCGCTACGGCGGACCCGAGCGGGCTGTGGACGCCAGTGTCAAGGAATGGGCCGCCGGCGAGGGCATCGAGGCGGCCAGCTTTCAGGCAAACCTCCTCTTCGAGCCGTGGACCGTTACTACCGGCAGCGGCGGCCCATACAAGGTCTTTACGCCTTTTTGGCGGGCCTGCCTCGCCTCAGGAGAGCCACGCCTGGCCTTCGACGCGCCCACCGCGCTGCCATCCCCGGCCAAAGCGGGTCGGAAAAAGCATGCCGACAGCGAAGAACTGGAGTCGTGGTCCCTGCTGCCGGAATCACCGGACTGGAGCGGTGGCCTGGCGGAAACCTGGGAACCGGGCGAAGCGGGTGCGCACGGCCGCCTGGAGGATTTCCTGGCCGGCCCGGTGGCCGACTACGGAACCGGCAGGGACGTACCCGGCGTTGAGGGAACCAGCAGGTTGTCCCCCCACCTCCGCTTCGGTGAGATCAGTCCGTTCCGCGTGTGGCATGCGCTTCGGCAGCGGTTTCCACGCCAGGCAACCGCCGACGTCGGCATCTTCCGGTCCGAGATTGGCTGGCGGGAATTCTGCTGGCAACTTCTTTATGTGAACCCGCAACTGGCAACCCGCAACTACCGTCCCGAGTTCGACGATTTTGCATGGGAGGAACCCAGCCAGGCCGAGCTCCGCGCCTGGCAGCAAGGTAAAACGGGGTACCCCCTGGTGGACGCCGGCATGCGCCAGTTGTGGCGGACCGGCTGGATGCACAACCGGGTCCGGATGGCCGCCGCATCCTTCCTGGTCAAGAACATGCTGGCAGATTGGCGCCTGGGCGAGGAATGGTTTTGGGACACCTTGGTGGACGCCGACGCCGCCAGCAACCCGGCGAACTGGCAATGGGTGGCCGGTTCCGGCGCGGACGCGTCGCCTTACTTCCGGATTTTCAATCCGGTCACCCAAAGCAAGAAGTTCGACGCCGGCGGACGGTACCTGAGGCAGTACGTCCCGGAGATCGCGGGCCTGAGCGACAAGGCCATCCATGAGCCGTGGAAGAGCGGCGCTGCAGGCAGCTACCCGCCGCCGCTGGTATCCCTGCCCGAATCCCGGGCACGGGCGCTGGAGACGTATCAAAGGCTAAAGGACGGCCGTTAGCGGCTGACTTTGCCCATCAGGGACGCAATGGGGCGCAGGAAGATTGGCCTGGCGAGGAACCAAGCTGCCACCATCACTGCCACCGACGCCAGGAAGATCCAGAAGCCGAGCCAGCCGTCGCCGTCGGACACGGCGTACATGTGGTTCAGGTTCCGCAGGGCGCCGGTCGCCAGCACCAGGAACACGTGCACCACGATGAACGCCACGAAGTAGATCATGACGGGGAAGTGGATGGCCCGCGCCAGCTCGATCGGGTACGCCTTGTTCAGGGCGGCTGCCTTCTTGGGCCAGGCCGACGAGGTCCGGATACCGGAAATGAACGCCAAGGGCGCCGCGATGAACACGGTGAGGAAGTAGGTCAGCAGCTGCAGGGCGTTGTAGTTGACCCAGCCGTTTTCGGTGGGCCAGTTCAGGGATGCGTACTGCAGGGCCGCGGACAGCGCGTTCGGAAAGACATCCCAGCTCGTGGGGACGATCCGCATCCACTGGCCTGTGGCAAAGAGGAGGACAGCAAACACCACTCCGTTGAGGATCCACAAAGCGTCCAGCGTCAGGTGGAACCACAGTTCCAAGGTGATCTTGGTGGGCGGCGTCTTGGTCTTGATCAAGCCCTTGTTGTTGCGCGTCCAGTGACCACTGGGCCGGGTGGTGGTCCGCACCTGCCAGCCCGTCCGGATGATCAGCAGCAGGAAGAACGCGTTGAGGAAATGCTGCCACGCGAGCCATGCAGGAAACCCCACAGGAGCGCCGTCCGGGAGCTCTGAATGGCCCGGGTAGTCCGCCAGGAAGGAAGAGACGGCCGGCAGCTCCCTCAGCCACTTTGCGAGCAAGACCACCAGCACCAGCGCCAACAGGGCAGCAGGAACACCCCAATAGAGCCTGTTCCGCTTGCCCGTCGCAGTACCGGACTTTTTGGTGGGTGTGGACATCGAACAACATTCCTTTCGAGAATGACTGACCTTTTGATAAAAAATCTTAGGACCTGCTAAAGATAATACTATGAACTACTAGCAATAAAATAAAAAGAAGACCCCGGGCTTCATATCTGCCGGCCTGGGCATTCACGTGGTTTCGGGGACAGG
>JBKKDH010000352.1:0-3782 GCA_046708445.1 Arthrobacter sp. | reverse complement strand
CCGCAATAGGACGTGGTTGCCGAGGCGGGCCCCGGAGCCAGGAAACCCAATCCGACAGCCATCAAAATGACTGTCAGCCACGTATGAATCTTTTTCATTGTGGGCCACCCTTCGAGTGATTGGATAGCACAAGCGTAGGAGCCTGAAACGCCCTTAAGTAGGTTTGTATCCGCTTCGGCGCGGAACCGTTAAATGCGCCGGATTCCGGTCACGGAGGCGTAATTCTGGGGGCTCTGCGAGGGCGAAAGAAACCCTATTAACACCGTTTCTGGACGCTAGCGTTATGCATCATAACGACGCCGGCACGCGGCCTGCGCGGTTCAATCACCGGGGCAGCGAAAGGCGCCGTCCACAGAGCGTGGACGGCGCCGTTAAAACAGGCGTGGGGCTGCCTAACCTTCGCAGTCGCGGCAGTATTTCATGCCGTTTTTTTCGCGGGCAATCTGGGACCGGTGGCGGACCAGGAAGCAGGACGAGCACGTGAATTCATCGGACTGCTCGGGAACAACAATGACGGTCAACTCTTCGTTGGAGAGATCAGCACCCGGAAGGTCGATGCCTTCGGCGGTGTCGTTTTCATCGACGTCGATAACCGCGGTCTGCGCAGCACCTGAACGGGAGGCCTGGAGGGCTTCCAGCGATTCTGCGGGAGACTCTTCTTCTTGCTTACGTGGAGCGTCGTAATCGGTAGCCATAGCGGGTTCACTTTCGTTGCTGCGCAGCGCCATTTCAGGCACCTCAGTGAAGCAGTTTAGGTCATTATGCCGTGACTTGGAGAATAGTGTGCCGAACCAGACATATTGCTACCGTTTGCTGGATTTCGCAGCCTCAGCGGCGTGCGCGGCGCGGGCGTGGTCGCTTGCAACAGCGATGCCGCTAAGTGCCGGCAGCCAGCCCCACCGGGTGGCGTCAGCCATCGCATCTGCAGCCTGGTCAACCGAGTCGCAGAAGAATACGTCGGCGAGCCATGAGCGGACGGAGGCCAGCAGCGGAGGTGTCATGGACCGAACGTACGGGGCGGATGTTGTGGGCTCGTTTCGTGGCTGTCTCGCGGCCGTTAAGCCGTGACCCGACTTGTTGCCGCGGCCCCTGGGTTCTGGCGGCCCGCGCGTGTCAGTCCTAGGCTGAAAAGGCAGGCAAGCTCCATTGCGACGAGGGAGGCACCATGGCAGTCAAACTTAACCGCAAGGCCCTGACGCACGCCCGTGAACTCATCAGGAACGGGAAGGTGGAACGCGACGTCCGCGATGACTGGAGTGAGCACGCACCGTCGGCCGACGACGAAAACTCCTTTATCGACAAGCACGGCTTTGGCGACTTCGCCCAGTGGCATCTGGGACGCGACGACGAGAAGTCTGATGAAACCAAAGGCAGCGTGAGCTTTCCGTTCGGCGATTTCAAGAAGGTGCACCGCTGCGCCGTGATCTCGTTGGAGAGCCGGGCGGCCCAGCACGGCCATGACGACATCCGGGACGCCGCAAAGAAACTGCTGGAGCTGATCGACGCAGAGTGACGGGTGCGCGCTCAGCGCGCAACGCCCTCCACAAGTTCGGCCATCTTATCGAGGCACTGCTCCAGGCCGCTCTGCGACAAGTCCCGCGCCTCCTGGGTACCGTAGCCGCGCTCAGCCATGTGCAGCATCGTGCGCCCGCCGCCGAGATCGGTCAGGACGACCTCGTGTTCACCGTCAGCAGGAACGCCGTCGGCGGGAATGCCCGCTTCGGCCGGAGTGATGCGGTTTCCATCAGCATCAGCGAAATTGAACACATAGCGAATGCGACGCAGCGGCTCCAACTCGGTGATATTCCATGTGCTGTGCTGCTCGAACGCCCCATTCCTCGGGCGCGCGCATCGTTATGAGAATCCGGCCACCGGGTCGAACGTCGGCTTCCGCGCGCGGGCAGGTGAAACCCGTTGGTCCCCACCACCGGCGCAGGTCGCCAGGCTCCGTCCAGGCCGCCCACACGCGCCTCGGCGGGGCGTCGAACTCCCTGACCACATCGACGTTATAGGTTTCGGACACGCGATTCCCTTTCGGTTGCGACAGCCGACGATTAGCCCCTCGGTGAGTCTGTGCGGGCGGGTGAGTCTGTGCGGGCGGCCGGCGGCTGGTGCAGGCCGAATGCGGAGCCTTGATCATCCGTGCAGAGCCTGAAACGGCCGTAGTCGGCAGCGCTGCCGTCGTCTCCAAGGTCAGCGTCTTCCACGGTTCCGCCCAGCTCCCGCACCGTGGCCAAGGCAGCGTCCATGTCGTCCACATGGAAGAAAAGGTATGGAACCGCACCGGCATCGCCGCCATGCATCCCGCCCGGGATTCCCTGCGTGCCAATCATGAACCCTCCTTCTCCGGAAGGTCCGGGGGTAAAGTTCCAGCCGAAGAGCGCGCCGTAGAAGGCCTCACCGCGCTGGGGATCTTGGACCCCAATCTCAAAGAACACCGGTTCGCCGGACATCGTTTCCTCCTGGCTCTGGAGAAGGACGAACCCACCTTAGACCCCCTCGCGCCTATGGGCAACGGTCTAGCGAGCTGCCACCGGAAAAGTCCAGATGGCCTCGGCTCCGAGTGAGGAAACTGCAGGTCAGAGCCATAACTGGAGCCTCCTGTCGGATTCGAACCGACGACCCCCGCTTTACAAGAGCGGTGCTCTGGCCAACTGAGCTAAGGAGGCGAGCCCTGACGGGCCGGCGCCTGAACGGCGCTAGATAAGGTTACCCCAAGTCCACCCGCTGGTAAAAACGCCGGAACCGGCACAGCAGCCACGGGAAAGGCCCGGCCCCAGAGTAATCCGGAACCGGGCCTTCCACAGCCAGCGGGGCAGGCTATGCCTTCGCGTCGATCGCTGCCTGCAGGAAGTCGGGGAACTGGGTCTGGGCGCTGTCGCCCTTGCCCCACTGCTTGCCGTCCACAAAGACGGACGGCGTTCCGGTGACGCCGACGGCTGCAGCTTCCTTGGTCGTGAACTTCACGTACGGCCGGTAGGTCTTGTCGTTCACGCAACTGTCGATATTGACGCCCATGTCAGAGGCCATGGACTTGAGTCTGTCGTCGGAGAGACCCGCGCCGCCTTCTGCAGGCTGGTTTGCGAACAGCGCGTCCACAAACTCCGCATACTTCTCAGGAGACTGGTTGACCACGCACGCCGCTGCGTTGGCTGCGCGCGAGGAGTAGTTGGTGGAGGACCTGTTGTCCAGGAAGCCGAGCGCACGGTATTCGACAGTAATCTTGCCCTCGTTGCGCAGGGCCGTCAGCTGCTCGTTGTACTGGGCTTCGAAGTTCTTGCAGACCGGGCAGATGAAGTCCACGTAGAGGACCACCTTCACGGGCTTTCCGGCTTCAGCCTCGGCACCGGGGGCGATCACTTCCGCCGGGGCAGTCTCCGGGGGGTTCCCTACAGAAGCAGCATCCACAGTGGACGCATCCAGCTTGGCCACTTCGGTGTTCGCCAGCAAGGTAATGCCGCCGTGCACGTTGCCATTGGCCGGCGTCGGCCCCTGGTCGGCGATCGGGGCGTTCTGCCGCAGGGTGGTGGTTACCACGAGCGCCACTACCGCCAGGATGGCAACCACTGCCACCACAATGCCCCAGCCGATCAGCAGCTTGTTTCGCTTGTCCTTCTTAAGCTGCGCCTCACGGATCAGGCGCGCTTTCTCGCGCGCCTCCGCTGTTCGCTCAGCCTTGGACTTACGTACTTCATTTGCGGGGCTCATGTGTTCCTTGGGTCGATCGACGTGGGGGGACCACTCAGTGGCAACTCCATCATTTTAGGGGAGAAACCTGAGAG
>JBKKDH010000351.1:0-3097 GCA_046708445.1 Arthrobacter sp. | reverse complement strand
GACGTCTACGGCAAGAACACCCTCCAGGACCAAAACCGGGTGGGTCTGAAGCAGCTTTCCGGAGCCGTCCTCGAGGAAGGCACGCTGACGGTGACCCTGCCGCCCGTGTCCTGGTCCGCCGTCGCGCTTGGCTGACGTGCGCTCCCAGCCGAGTAGTTCCGCTGCCGGCCGGCCTGCTGTTCGACAGACAGTGGTGCGGCTGGCAGCGGTGGTGGCCGCCGTCGTCGTCCTTGTCCTGACTGGCTGCGGCACCTCTCCGGGTGGGGCGCCCGAGGCGAGGCCGGCCGGACTCACCGGCGACTTCTTCACGCACGACCCCGCGCTGGTTAAGGGGCAGGATGGCGGGCCCTGGTTCATCTACTCCACGGGCAACGGGCAGGTGGCAGACGGCAACATCCAGATCCGCCGCTCCGACGACGGCGTGGACTGGGAGTACGCCGGTGAGGTCTGGCAGGAAAAGCCGGCCTGGCTGGCCGCGGCGGTCCCGGGCGTGGACAACCTGTGGGCGCCGGAACTGTATGAGCATGACGGCACCTGGTACCTGTACTATTCAGCGTCGACGTTCGGCAAGAACCTGTCGGTGATCGCGCTGGCCACGAACACCACGCTGGACCCGGCCGATCCGGACTATGAATGGGTGGACCGCGGCGAGGTGATTTCCTCCAAGGGGGAACGGTTCAACGCGATCGACCCCGGCATCGCCGAGGACGAAAACGGAACGCCCTGGATGTCCTTCGGATCGTTTTGGACGGGCCTGCAGCTGGTTCAGCTCGAATGGCCCACGGGGTTGCGCGCTTCCGCTGCCGGGCCCGCTGTTATCGCCGACCGGAAGGCCCCGCCGAACGCCATCGAGGCGCCCTACATCCTGCGGCACGACGGCGCGTACTACCTCTTCTTCTCCCGCGACTTCTGCTGCCAGGGCCTGGAGAGCACGTACAACATCGCAGTGGGCAGGTCGGAGAGCATCACTGGGCCGTATGTGGATGCGGAGGGCAAGGAACTGCTCGACGGCGGCGGCACGCCTGTGCTGGCAACCAACGGCGGGCGCGTGGGGCCGGGCGGGCAGTCCGTTTCCGGGGACACTCTCGCCTTCCATTACTACGCCCAGGAGCTGGACGGGGCGTTCCGGCTGGGGCTGGCGGAGCTTGAATGGAAGGACGGGTGGCCCACAGCTCGGTGGGACTGAGCGGGTGGGGCGGACTTCGCACCTGCCGGTTCGCCTGGATCAGCCTCGGGATGGACAGCACGTCCATCCCGCGCAGAGGTGGACCGTACGCCGCGTTGCCGTCAAGGATGTCAAGTTGCGGTCTAAGAGTCTCGCGACCGACCGTCCGAAAAGAAGAATCGAACCCCATTCTGACGGTTTTAGGCAATCTGCCTGACGTCAGATTGGGGTGTGTTTAAGTCTGACACCCCTGTTTTCTCTTGTTGAAGAAACACCAAGAGCCAGCACCTCGTTTGGGTGCCGGCTCTTGGTAGTGAGGCCACCCAGTTTCCGTGAACCTCTGTAGACGAGTGCATGATCCAGGAGCGACGGCCTCACCGTCTGGTTGTTGGTTGTCAGGACTGTTGAGAAGGGAAGGTTTCGTCGAGTGCGTTACTAATGTCGTCGATGAGGTCTTCCGGATTTTCCAGACCGACCGACAGGCGCAGGTGGCCGTATGCCCGTGCTGCCGTTTACGCTGGAAATGCTCGCCCTGCGCAGGATGACGCCCACCGCTTTCGGCACCCTGATGGCCCTCGAACCGGCCCTCGGGGTCCTCCTTGGACTGCTGATCCTGCACCAGCAGCCCTCGGGCATCCAGGTCCTGGGCATCCTGCTCGTCGTCCTCGCCGGCGACGCCGCGCAGCGCGGCGGCAGACGGCGCCCCCGCCACCCAGAAGCAGTGCCCGAGCCCTGCGGCTCTCGACCTCGTAGGCTAACCCTGCCCGGAGCGCACCGCCCCTCCTCTAACGACCTGCCGGACAGGGCACTGGCTTGGCGCACCCACACAATTCTTTCCTCGGAATCTAAGAAAAGGAGTTGGAACGACGTTCACTGGTTTGAGCGCCTTTCCCCTCACCCCGCTGGCACACGACGCGGTAGACGAGGCCTCATTTATCCGACTGGTTGCAAGGCTCAGCGAGGCAAAGGTCGACTCCATCACCGCGCTCGGTTCCACCGGTTCCTACGCGTACCTGAGCAGTGATGAGCGAAGCTGTGTTGCGCATCTGGCGGTGCAGCATGCACTCGGGACGCCGGTGATCATCGGCATCGGGGCGCTGCGGACCTCGCAGGTCCTCACGAACGCGGACAACGCCGAGCGGGCCGGAGCATCGGCGCTGCTGCTGGCGCCGATGACCTACCAGCCCCTCACCCAAGAGGACGTTTTCGAACTTTTCCGGACGGTCACGGCCCACTCGTCGCTGCCCGTTGTCGTCTATGACAATCCAGGCACCACGCACTTCACCTTTACCACCGGGCTGTACGGGCGCATCGCCGAACTGCCCTGTATCGCTTCCATCAAAATCCCAGGGGTACCAACTGACCCGCAGCAGGCGCGGGCCCGGGTCGAAGAAATCCGGGCGGTTGTTCCCCAGCACGTTGCCCACCTTGGCCATGGAGATCACGCGGGCGGCGCAGGAACGCCGGTTTTCGGGTGCGCCGGCAGAATCCGAGCGCCTGGCACCGCTATGGAAGCTGTTCGCCGAGTTCGGTGGGAGCATTCGTGTGGTTGCGGCCATCGCCGAGCACCTGGGGTTGGCCCCCAAAGCCTGCCTGCCGCCGCCGACCCATGGATTGACCAAGGACCAGCCCGGCACCGGAGTTTCAACGTAGGAAGCTCCGGGCCGGGGCACTGGCCTGCTATGAGAGCAGGCTGTCAGTCAGGCTGAGGACTTTATTGCGGGCCGGCAATGGAGGCGGTGTGCCACCTGCCTGCAGACCCTCGCCTTGCCAGCTACCGCGCCTTCCCTCTTTAAGGGGAGATAGGGGGAGCTGCAGCCCTATGCCATGAGGTTGGCTGCAGCTGTGTCCATGTGTTCGCGGATGGTTTTGCGAACCAAGGAGGCGTCACCGGTTTCGATGGCCGCCACGATGTCGCGATGACGTTCAACA
>JBKKDH010000350.1:0-5879 GCA_046708445.1 Arthrobacter sp. | reverse complement strand
TCTAGCGCCGCTGCGTTCAGCGCTGCGGTGGTGTGCCTGCGTTTTCGACGCGCATAATCCCCAGGGACACGCAAAACACCTGGGGACCCCCGAATTCGGGGGTCGCCAGGTCTTTTCCGTGTCCGTGGCGATTATGCGCGTCGAAAACGCAGGCACTCCACCGCAGCGCTCAACGCAGCGGCGCTAGACCTCCGCCACTACCTCGTCCGCCTCCTTGTCCAACCGCCAGCCACGCCAGACCGGATGCCTGAGCTTCCCGGAGCCCGTCCACTCGCCGAACGTCACCTCACCGACCAGCCGCGGCGTCACCCAGTGGGCGTCGGAGGCGTCCTCGCGGGGCACGTCGTCAAAGGGTGAGGTTTTCCGCGCCAGGTCGTCCACCTTCTGCCGGAGTTCCTCAAGTTCCCGCAGGCTGAACCCGCTGCCCACCCGGCCCACGTACCGCAGCTTGTTGCCTTCCGGGATGCCCACGAGGAGCGAACCCACCGAACTCCGGCGTCCGCCCTTGCCTGGCCGCCAGCCGCCCACCACCACTTCCTGGGTCTGCTCCAGCTTGATCTTGATCCAGGTCCTGGTCCGCTGCCCGCTGACATACCGGCTGTCCGTCCGCTTGGCCATCACGCCCTCGAGCCCCAGCTCCTGCGCGCTCTCCAGGATGTGCTCGATCCGGTCATCCAGGACGGGGGACAGCTCCACGGGGCAGGCCGAAGGATGATGGAACTCCTCGAGCCGCTGCCGCCGCTGGTCGAACGGAAGACGGCGGAGGTCCTTCCCGCCGTCGAACAGGAGGTCAAAGAGCATCAGCCGCACCGGAATGGCCGTACGGGCCTTGGCGACGTCGGCGGGCCGGGTCAGCTTCATGCGTCCCTGGAGCACCCCGAAGTCGGGTTTGCCGGAAGGCCCGACGGCGATGATCTCACCGTCGGCGACGAACGGCGGGTCCGGCCAGCAGGTCCGGTCGGTCAGCTCGGGGTAGGTCGCGGTGACGTCGTTGCCGTTGCGGCTGAGGATGCGGACCTTCTGTTCGTCCGCGACGATCACGGCACGGACGCCGTCCCATTTGAGCTCGTATTGCCAGTCGCTGCCCTGAAGGTCGGCGGGGGTACCGGCGGTTGCCATCATGGGACTGTAGTCTTCCGCGCGGATCCCTGGAGCCGGCTCCTCGGCTTTCCGCAGTCCGGCTTCCCGCACACTGGCTTCGGGCACTTTGGTCTTATCGTGGGACGCGTCGGATTCGCGAGGCTCGCCGTCGTCCGCCGGAGCCTTCCGCGGATGGAACGTGTGATGGTCCTTGTCCATCAGGTGGATGAGCCACTGCCCTTCGGAGGCCTTTCCCTGCCCCCGGCCGGTGTGGATCAGCGCGAACTTCTTGGTTCCACCCAGGCCCCCGCCCTCGGAGCCCGTCAGCGTGGCGATGACTTCACGGCCGTTGATCCACTTCTCGAGTTCGTACGTCCCGTGGTCCCAGATGGTGACTTCCCCCGCGCCGTACTGCCCCTTGGGTATGGTGCCTTCAAAAGTGGCGTAGTCCAGGGGGTGGTCCTCGGTCTGGACCGCCAGGTGGTTCTTGCCGCCGGACTCCGGGACCCCCTTGGGCAGGGCCCAGGACACCAGCACGCCGTCGTACTCAAGCCGAAAGTCGAAATGCAGCCGGCTGGCGTGGTGCTCCTGGATCACAAAGGTGTTCCCGGTGCCCTCGGTGCCTGTGAAAGGTTCCGGCGTCGCATGGGGATCACGCATGGAACGGTACTTTTCCAACCGGGGGTGCGCGCCGCCGTCGTGCTCGCTTTCTTCCCGGCTCCCCGGGTGTCCGGTGCCGGTGGCGACGGCGGCGAAGGGGTCCTTGCCTGCCTTCACCCGCCGCATCACGGCTTTGTAGTCGAGATGCTCGAGGTTGGGGGAACTGAGATCCCGCCAGGTCCGCGGCGCAGCCACCATGGGCGTGGGCCTGCCGCGGAGCGAGTACGGCACGATGGTGGTCTTTGCCGCACTGTTCTGGCTCCAGTCCACCAGCACCTTGCCCTTGCGCAGCGTTTTCTTCATGTCGCTGACGGCGAGGTCGGGATGGTCGGCCTCCAGGGCGCGGGCCAGTTCGTGGGCAAAGTCAGAAATCTGGTCCGAGGTCTGGGCTCCGTCCAGGCCCGCATACAGGTGGATGCCCTTGCTGCCACTGGTCACGGGGATGGGGTCCAGGCCCACGTCCTGCAGGATGGCCCGGGCCAGGAACGCCACCTCAACGCATTCCTCCAGGCCGGCGCCGTCGCCGGGGTCCAGGTCCAGTACCAGGCGGTCCGGATTCAGCTGCTTGCCGTGGGAGTCCACCTTCCACTGCGGCACATGGATTTCCAGCGAGTTGATCTGCCCGAACCAGGTGAGGGTGGCGGGATCGTTGACCATCGGATAGTAGATGGTGCGGTCCTTGTGCGTGATCGCGGCGCGGGGGAGCCAGCCCGGCGCCGAATCCTCAAGGTTCTTCTGGAAGAACACCTCCCCGGGCTCCGCCGCGGTGCCCACACCGTTGACCCAGCGTTTCCGTGTAGCGGGGCGGCTGGCCGCGGCCGGGATCAGGACATGGGCCACGGCCGCGTAGTAGGCCAGGACGTCGGCCTTGGTGGTTCCGGTCTCCGGATAGATGATTTTGTCCAGGTTGGTCAGGGTCAGTTCCCGCCCCGCCACCCGGACACGCTCCTTAGGACCGGCCAAGGGTCTTCACCTCCGGCCCGGTGTGCGGTTCACTTGAGGCATGAGAGCCATCTGGAAAGGTGCCATCGCGTTTGGCCTGGTCAACGTACCCGTGAAGGTCTACAGCGCCACCGAGGACCACGACATCAGCCTCCACCAGGTCCACAACGCCGACGGCGGCCGGATCCGGTACCAGCGGCGCTGCGAGGTGTGCAGCAAGATCATCGATTATTCGGACATTGAGAAGGCTTTCGAAGACGGCGGCCGGACTGTGGTCCTGTCCAAGGACGAGCTCAAGTCCATTCCGGCGGAGAACAGCCACGAGATCGAGGTGGTCCAGTTTGTCCCGTCTGAGCAGCTGGAACCCATGATGTTCGAGAAGAGCTATTACCTGGAGCCGGACTCGAAATCGCCCAAGGCGTACGTGCTGCTGCGCCGGGCGCTTGAGGACACGGACCGGGTGGCCATCGTCCAGTTTGCGCTGCGCGAGAAGACCCGGCTGGGAGCATTGCGGATCAAAGATGATGTGCTGGTGCTGCAGTCGCTCCTGTGGCCCGACGAGGTCCGCGAGGCGAAATTCCCGGCCTTGGATGAGTCCGTACGCATCTCCGCCCAGGAACGCGAGATGTCCGCGGCGCTGGTGGAGTCCATGGCCGCCGACTTCGATCCGGACCATTTCACCGACGACTACCAGGTCCAGCTCCGCACGCTCATCGAAGCCAAGCTGGAAAAGGGCGACTCCCTGGACACCGACGAGACGTTCGGTGTGGAGGCCGGAGAAGGCGGGAAGGGTGAAGTCATTGACCTCATGGAAGCCCTCAAGCGCAGCCTGGACCGGAAGCGCGGGGGTGGTTCTGCGGCGCCTGCCACGGACGCCGGGGAGGAAGAGGACGAAGAGTCCGGGGAAGAGGCGGACACCGGGTCCAAGGGGGCTGCTGGTAGGTCCACCGCTGCGAAGTCCACGGCTGCCAAGTCCACCGCTGCAAAGTCGGGCACATCCGGCACTGCGAAGTCCACCGCTGCAAAGTCGGGTACATCCGGCACTGCGAAGACCAGCACCGCCAAGTCCGCTGCCGCCACGACGACCGGAGCCAAGTCCACCGCTACTAAATCGACTACCGCTAAATCCACTGCCACTAAATCCGCCGCCAAGCCGGCGGCAAAGGCCACTACGACGCGGGCCCGCAAGGGTGCCTGATCCTGCAGCTTGCGGGCGTGCAAGGGTGACTGGCGCTGCGCGCCGTCGGAAGGCCGGTGTGGCGACGGCTAGTGGGCAGATGGCCGCCACCTAGGAGTTCCGGAGCGCGGAGATAAGCTCGCTCTTCTTCTTGGCGGAGTAGCCCGTGAGGCCTATTTCCTTGGCTTTGGCTTTGAGTTGCGGAACGGTCCAGTCGTCGTAGTCGCCTGACTTTCCGCCCTTGCGGCCCACGGCGGAGCGGCTTTTTTTTGCTGCCGCGTTCGAAATCCTGGCCGCCTTCTGCTTGGATGCGCCGTCCTCCCGCAGTTCCTCGTACAGCTCGGGATCCTTCAGGCTCGGGTTTTTCTTCCCCGGCATGTCATCCTCCTTCAAGCAGTGAGTCCATCAGCGATGCCCGGCAGCCGGTGGCCACCAATCCGGGGTCCGGACGTCGCAGCCACTGTCTTCGCTGGTCAGGCTTCCACGCTATGTCCGGGCCTGCGCAAAAACAAGGAAACACTAAGGTTGCTTGCCTTAGGGGTCCGCTGTCAGCTCCGAACGCTTTACACCCCGGCCAGCTACGGCGACAATGGGTCGCATCACAGCCTCCACTGTTTGCACAGCGTGCTGTCACTCAAGACCTGTCACAGGAGAGGGACACCGACATGAATGACACAACGGACGTCAAAGAGGCCGACCGTGCATTGAAGCAGAAGCACCGGGCCATGTGGGCTTCGGGGGACTACCCCGCGTTGGCCAGTGAACTGATCCTGGACCTCGGAGCCATCCTGGTTGATGCGTGCGGAATCCGAGCCAAGCAGCGCGTCCTGGACGTAGCTGCGGGGGCCGGGAACGCTGCCATCCCTGCGGCCATGATGGGCGCCAAGGTGATTGCCAGCGATCTCACTCCGGAACTGTTCGACGCCGGCCGCCACCAGGCAGCCGACCGCGGCGTTGAGCTGGAATGGATGGAAGCTGACGCGGAATCCCTGCCGTTCGGGGACAACGAATTTGATGTGGTGACGTCATGCCTGGGCGTGATGTTCGCGCCCCACCACCAGGCCGGGGCGGATGAAATCGTGCGGGTATGCAAGCCCGGTGGCACCGTCGGGCTGCTGAGCTGGACGCCCGACGGGTTCATCGGGAAGATGTTCGCCACGATGAAGCCGTTCTCGCCCCCGCCTCCGCCCGGAGCACTGCCTCCGCCGCTCTGGGGCAGTGAGGCCCACGTGAGGGAGCTGTTCGGCGACAGGATCACTGACATCAAGGCGGAGAAGCGTACGGTGGCCATCCACAGCTTCCACCAGCCGGAGGACTTCCTGCGGTACTTCAAGTCCCACTACGGTCCCACCATCTCGGTGTACAAATTCATCGCCGAGGACCAGGACAAGGTCAAAGCCCTGGACCAGGCCCTCACCGAGCTGGCCGACTCGTTCGGCGATGCCCATGGCGATGCCGCGTGGCAAATGGAATGGGAATACCTGTTGCTTACGGCAAGGAAGGCAAAGTAGTGCCGGGAAACCACGGGGCAACGTCTACCATCGCCATCGATGCGTCCCCGGACAGGGTCTGGGACGTCATCACGGATCCACAGGCCGTGAAGGAGTTTATGTTCGGGGCCGACCTGGAAACGGACTGGACCGTGGGTGCCCCCATCGCCTGGCGCGGGGAATGGGAAGGAAAGCCCTATGAGGACAAGGGGAAAGTCCTTGAGGTCGAACCCGGGCAAAAACTGGTTCACACCCACTTCAGCCCCCTCGGCGGCGAAGAAGACACGCCCGAGAACTACCACACGCTGACGTGGACGCTGGAGGATCAGGACGGGCAGACGCAGCTCACGCTCTCGCAGGACAACAACGCCACCGAAGAGGCGGCCGAGCACTCCAAGGGCATGTGGGACATGCTGGTGGCGGACGTCAAGAAGATCACCGAACGCGGCTGACGGCACCAGCCTGCGCCAGGAGATCAAAAAGCGAGCGGCCGCCGTCGTACCCGTTCCCGCAAGGGGGAGGGGCACGAC
>JBKKDH010000349.1:0-7148 GCA_046708445.1 Arthrobacter sp. | reverse complement strand
CGACGACTGGGGCCCGCCCCGCGACGAAGATGCCCCGCCCTTGGACGAGGAACCTCCCATGGACTGGGATCCCTCGGCCCCGGTGGAACCCTGGCGCACGCCAGCAGTCCCGGTGGCTGTCCCTGCTTCCAAGGGCAGTGACGTGCCGGCCGGTAAGCGCGCCCCCAAAACCGCCAAAAAGGCGGGCACGGCGGCCTCCGATGTCCAGGCCTCTTCCGTCCCTGCCTCCGCAACGGCCGCCCCGCATGATCCGTGGACCCGCGCCGTGGAACAGGCACCGGGTGTCTGGGTTGTCGGCACGGAAACCAACATCGGCAAGAGCCAGGCTCCGTCGGAGCCGGACACCACAGCTGTCACTACAACCCCTGCTCCGCAGTACGAACCGGCCGCGGCGCAGGTTCCCCAGGCTGCTGCACCTTCCCGGCCTGTCGCCCCGCAGCCTCCAGCCGCCCCACAGCCGCCCGAAGCAGTGGACGACTGGGGACTTCCGGTGGCCGCACCCATAACTGCCCCACCCCCGCCAGAGCCGGATGATTTTGGACCCTCCGCCGCTGGAATCCCCGCCCCGGAACCTGCGGCGGAACCGGTGAGGGAATATGCGATGGCCGCTTCGGTCCCGCAGGCCGCGCCTCTGCAGCCGTCTCCCGCGGCCGCCACGGCAGCGGCCGCCGCCCGGCAGAGCCTGTACCAGCGGCTGTCCAACAGTCCCGAAGCGGAAGCCGGACGGGCCAAGGCGCCGTCGCGGGCTGTCACGGCCGCCGTGCCAGACGTGCAGGACATCCCCAGTGCGGATGACGAAACCATCGAGGAATCAGGCGTCTTCGGGCGCGCCGCCATCGAGCGTATCCTGGGCGGGAAGCTCATCGAGGAGCGCTCCCTGGATGGCAGTCCGCTGCCTCCCCGCTACTGACGGCCACACAACGGTCCCACGCAGCGGGCACCACTGATTCGCCCACCATCGAAGCCAAGCTAAAGAGGAAAACGTGTACGAAGGTGCAGTCCAGGAGCTGATTGACGAGCTCGGACGCCTTCCCGGAGTGGGGCCCAAGTCCGCGCAGAGGCTGGCGTTCCACATCCTCGAAGCCGACCCGCAGGACATGAAACGCCTGGTGGACGCCATCACCACGGTGAAGGAGCGCGTGAAGTTCTGCACCGTCTGCGGCAACGTGACCGAGCAGGAGCTCTGCAACATCTGCCGGGACACCCGACGCGATCCTTCCGTCATCTGCGTGGTGGAAGAGTCCAAGGACGTCCTCGCTGTGGAACGCACCCGGTCCTTCCGCGGCCGCTACCACGTGCTGGGCGGAGCCATCAATCCGATTGCCGGTGTTGGCCCGGAACAGCTGCGGATCCGGGAACTGCTGACCCGGTTGAACGACGGCGCCATCCAGGAGGTCATCATCGCCACAGACCCCAACCTGGAAGGTGAGGCAACGGCCACGTACCTGGCCAGGATGCTGAAATCCATCGGCATTGTGGTCACCCGCCTCGCGTCCGGGCTGCCCGTGGGTGGCGACTTGGAATACGCGGACGAGGTCACGCTGGGTCGCGCCTTCGAGGGCCGCCGCAACGCACTTACGTGACGATCAGGCAGGCCATGAACCCGGAAGAGATTGTCCCGCTGGTCAGCGAGCGGCTCATTTTGCGGCCGGTTGAAATCTGTGACGCGGCTGCCATCCACGGCTTCCGGGGCGACCCGGCAGCCACGCGCTACCTGTCTCACGGTCCCCTCACAGCAGAGGCAAACCGCGAGCGGCTGGATGGGGTGGTGGCCCTGCGTGCTGATGTTCCACCTGGACAGTCCGGGCCAATCACCCGCCTGAACCGGACCTGCGCCGCGCGGCCAACTGCCCGACGGCAAGGAAACCGCCCGCCAGGACACCCTGTGTGGCGAGCCCGATTACCTCCAACGGCATCCGGACGGTGTCCTTCGTTCGTGGCTCGGCGTTGACACAGGGCACCTGGGTGCCATCCGCAGCTTCCTGGAGGGCGCCGGGCATACCGCCAAGACCTTCGTTGCCCGCATCCCCGTCGGATGCCAGCATGGCAAACAACACCGTGGGATTGGCGGCCACCAGCCACACGATCCGTTCCGTGTGAAAAACCTCGGCCAGGCCCACGAGTTCAGTCGAGCACTCATAGGCATCCCGCGTGCCGTCGGACCCCCAGACAACGTTGATGGCAACAGTCACGGGTTCGTCGGCGCGGACGGCGGGCATCAAGGCCCAAACGGCCACAGCGTTACCCACCACAAGGGCTCCGGCCACGGTCCAGCCGACCATCGCCGCCCACAATCGGCGGCTGAGCAACGCGGACGCGCCGGCACCGACAGCTCCAAAGACCGCGAATTCCAGGGCGACGACGCCGGCGGAAGCGCCAGCTGTGCCGGCGGCTGACACCCCGGCAACTCCGGCGTGGACCAGCAGCAGCACCAGGGCGATCGAAGCTACGACGAGCCCCCGCGCAGCCACCGAAAGGAACGGCGCCAGCGGGCCTGGATCCATGCCCGCTGGCTGCTTTCGCGCGGACAAGCGCCGGCGCCCCAGGAGTCCCCAACGCACAGCAAGGAGTGCCGAGGATGCCGGCATCATGGCAGCGGCGAACAGATAGCCCAACCACCGGGCCTCTTCCGGCAGCAGTTCGCCAGGGGGCGCTGCCACCTCTAGGAAGGCCAGCGCGGAAAGTGAGGTTGCCAGCGGCACGGCCGCTGCCACCAGCCAGAACCGCAGGGACCGGAAGGACCCCAGCAAGTCCCCTACTGCCAGGCTGAGAGCCACGCGGGCGAGGCCGGCGGGCTGAGGCGCCCACTCGGCATCGTCCCCGCTCCCGGCCGTTCCGGAGTTCCAGCCGGGACCGATGGCCTCGTAGACAGGCTCCCCGCCGGCCCGGTCCGCATACTGCCGTTCGTCGTCAGCCACAGTTCGAAGCCCCATATCCGATGGACAGCCCCAGCCCCGACGGTCACCGGCGGATTCACCGGCTGATCCCATCCTGATCCACCGGGCAGGGGCTGTCCAGAGGAGTACTCAGGCTATGCGGGTTCCCTGCGCCAGCCGGTGGGCCGGTGTGCGCAGCGAACGCCAGCCCAGCCACATCAGCAGGCTGGCCAGCACCAGCTGCAGGCCAAGCCCAAGCGGCCACAGCGGCGTTTCCTGGGCTAGATACCGTGGCTTCGCCTCGCCGTTGGCGCAGGGGTAGGTTCCCTCCGGGCCCGCCATCGCGTACCGCGCACCCTGGCTGATGTTCTCGATCGCCCCCACCGATGTGAAGCCTTGCGGTCCGGTCCGCACGGGATACGGAATGGCGTCGGCCACCACCACGTACGGGTTCATGGCCAGGAACCAGGCCACGCGTTCGGTACGCGCGGCAGGCTGCTCCCGCAGAGGCCCGGAACAGGTGTATTCCGGTTCCACGGGCCCGTTGCTAAGGGGCTGGTATTGGCGGTACTCGGGCTGGTTGGCCATGATCGTTCCCTGCGTGAGTCCCGTGCCCAGCCCGAAGGCGATCAGCGTGCCGATCACCAATCCGGCCACCGCCAGGTACGTCACCACGATGGAGAACAACGGCCGCCCTGCCAGCGCCGAAATCCCAACGCCGACGGCGCATACGATGCCGACTTCAACAGCCAGCATCAAAAGCGCCACGATGACGTGCCCGGGTGTCATGCCGCCGAGCGCCACACCGATCACCAGGAACGGTGTGCTGGCAACGAGGAAGGCCAGCGCCGCGACCCACGCCGCGAAGAACTTGCCCCAGAGAATCTGGCCGGGCTGCAGCAGCGTCACCTGCAGGATGGCCAGTGTGCCTCCCGCGCGGTCGCCGTTGACGGCATTCGCGGACAGCGCCGGAGCCACCAACAGAGCGAACAGCAGCACAAACGCCAGCACCACTTCAAAGATCATGGAACCCGGGCCGGTTTGCTCCGGCGTGAATCCTGAGTACGCCCGTTGCGCAGCCTGGGTAGCGTTCCAGCTGGCCCACGTCAGCCAGGTCACCAGGCCGGTGAGGAGGAACCAGATGGCCAGCATGATGTACCAGCCGCGGGAGCGGAGGCGCTGCCTCAGTTCCAGGACCACGACGTCCTTGATCCCGGCAGCGTAGCCGGCCGCGCGGCCGGACCCGGCGGTGTGCTGTTGTGTGTCGGTCACCTGGCTCATCGCCGCTCCCCCTCAAGGTTCATGTAGGTTTCCTCCAAGGCACCCGAGGCGGGCGCGAAAGAGCTGACCGGGACGCCCGCGAGGACGAGGTCGCGCAGGAGCCGCGCGGCGTCGTCGTCGTTAAGGAGCAGCAGGCTCACCGCCGGACGGCGGCCATCCTCATCCCGGAAGGCAAGCCCCAATTCTGTGAGTTTCGCTGCCAGCGCCCCGCCGTCCGTGGCTGAGATGGCGTACCGGCGCCCGGCGGCGTGGGCCTCTTCCGTGGTCTGCGTCCTGACGGTTCGGCCCTTGTTGACAAAGACGGCGCCGTCGGCGATTTCATCCAGTTCGCTCAGGACGTGTGAGGAGACCACCACGGCCTTCCCCTCCTGCGCCAGCTGCCGCAGCATGGTCCGCAGTTCAACGCGGGACCCCGGGTCGAGGCCGGACGCCGGCTCGTCGAGGAGAAGGACCGACGGGTCGTGGATCAGGGCGCGTGCCAGGCTGAGCCGCTGCTGCTGGCCGCGTGAGAGCACGCGGGCCGGCTGGTCGGCGAGGTCGGCCAGCCGGACACGGTCCAGCATCTCCGCGACGCGTACGCCAATTCCCGCGGCGGGAAGCCGGTAGAAGCGGGCCATCTGGGTCAGGATCTCGCGCGCAGTCAGGGACTCCCACACGCCAAGCGTGTCAGGCATCCAGCCGACCCTGCTGCGGACCGCCGCCCGGTCCCGCTGCGGGTCGAGGCCGCCCACGCTGACGGTGCCGGAGTCCGGCGCCAGCAGGGATGCCAGCATCAGCAGCAGCGTGGTTTTGCCGGCCCCGTTGGGACCGATCAGCGCGGTCACTTTGCCCGCCGGAGCGTGGAAGTCCATGTGCTCGACGGCGTGGACCTGCCCGAATTTCCGGCTCACGGCGGTGGCCGTGATGCCGCCCGCGGGCGGCTCTTCCGGCAGCGCCGGACCTCCTGTCGAATCTTCTTCTATTGCCATTTCCTGCGCACCTGTCCCCCAAGTCTCTGCATGCATACTGACTATCTGAGCGTACGCCTGCAGTGTTGCCTCCGGTGTCCACCCGAAGGCGGAGATTCGGTCACAATTCACCGCCTCGCGGCAGCGGCGATAAACTGGGCTGAACAAGTCACGCCGTCGCGCCGTAAGGCCCGCCTGGCCGCCAGAACTCCGATTGATTCAGTGAAGGTACGCGCATGAGTACGCCCACTACCGAAGTGCACACCGCAGCCCAGCCGCAGGAGCGGCCCGACGGCGGTGCCGTCACCAAGCAGCTGATTGTCCAGAAGTTCGGCGGCTCCTCCGTTGCAGACGCCGAGGGCATCAAGCGGGTAGCCCGTCGCGTGGTTGATGCCCAGCGGGCCGGCAACGAGGTGGTGGTGGTGGTTTCCGCCATGGGCGACACCACCGACGAACTGCTGGACCTCGCCGGCCAGGTCACCGATTCCGCCCCCGCCCGCGAAATGGACATGCTCCTGTCCGCCGGCGAGCGAATTTCCATGGCCCTGCTGGCGATGGCCATCAACAAGTTTGGCGCTTCGGCCCAGTCCTTCACCGGATCCCAGGCCGGCATGATCACCGACGGCATCCACGGCAAGGCCCGGATCATCGACGTCGACCCGCACCGCATCCGCACGTCGCTGGACAAGGGACACATCGCCATCGTGGCCGGGTTCCAGGGCATGAGCCGGACCACCAACGAGATCACTACCCTGGGCCGCGGCGGCTCGGACACCACGGCAGTGGCCCTGGCGGCAGCACTGGAAGCCGACGTCTGCGAGATCTACACCGATGTCGACGGCGTCTACACCGCGGACCCGCGACTCGTGCCCAACCCGCGAAAGATCGACTGCATCTCGTACGAGGAGATGCTCGAGATGGCGGCCTGCGGTGCCGGCGTACTCATGCTGCGATGTGTCGAGTACGGACGTCGCCACGGGGTTGCGATTCACGTGCGGTCTTCGTTCAACAACAACACCGGAACGCTTGTCACGGAAGGCGGAAAGATGGAGCAGGCGATCATCTCGGGGGTCGCCCACGACCGCAGCGAGGCCAAGGTCACGATCGTCGACGTACCCGACAAGCCCGGTGAGGCGGCGCATATCTTCCGCGTCCTCGCCGATGCCGGCGTCAACCTCGACATGGTCGTGCAGAACGTCTCGCACGCGTCGACCGGCCGCACCGACATCTCGTTCACGCTGCCGAAGGCCGATGGACCGACCGCGCTGCAGGCGCTCGACAAGGTCAAGGGACAGATCGGGTTCGAGTCGCTGCAGTACGACGACCACATCGGCAAGGTGTCGCTCATCGGCGCGGGCATGAAGAGCCACCCCGGCATCACTGCCGCAATGTTCGAGGCGCTGGCGAGCGTCGCGGTCAACATCGAGATGATCTCGACCTCGGAGATTCGCATCTCGGTGATCTGCCGCGACACCGACGTACCTGCTGCTGTGCAAGCGATTCACGATGCTTTTGACCTCGGCACGGATCAAGTCGCCGAGGTCGCGGGCAGTCCCGCTGGCAGCGCGCTGTGACCGGTCTCAACATCGGCGTCGTCGGCGCGACAGGCCAGGTTGGTGAGCTGCTCCGGGAGATCCTCGCGGAGCGCCAGTTCCCGATCGCGTCGATCCGCTTCTTCGCATCCTCGCGGTCAGCTGGCCGCACACTGCCGTGGAACGGCGGCGAGATCGTCATCGAGGACGCGTCGACCGCCGACCCGAGTGGCCTCGACATCGCGCTGTTTTCCGCGGGCGCCGCGACGTCGCGCGAACTCGCGCCGCGCTTTGCTGCCGCCGGCGCCGCTACGTCGCGCGAGCTGGCCCCGCGCTTCGCCGCGGCCCGGGCGATCGTCATCGACAATTCGTCGGCCTGGCGGATGGATCCCAATGTCCCGCTTGTCGTCACCGAGGTCAATCCGGATGACGAGGCCGACGCTCGCAAGGGGATCATCGCCAACCACAACTGCACGACGATGGCCGCGATGCCGGTCCTCAAGCCACTGCAC
>JBKKDH010000348.1:0-5550 GCA_046708445.1 Arthrobacter sp. | reverse complement strand
GGCTCAACCACACCCAACGGCAACGTCACTGTTACCGAGCTGATCAAGTAAGCACCAGCTGCACCAACTAAGGGGAGAAATGAAAACACGCCTACTGGGAGGCATCGCCGCGCTACTCGTTGCAATTGTCGGCACAGTCCTTCTCATCACATATGTCCAAAGTGCCGATCAACGGGCCATGGCAGGCACGGAGACCTCCGAGGTCCTCGTCGTACAGAAAGCCATTCCTGCAGGGACGCCCACGAGTGAAATTGGCGGCTCCGTGGCCCTCAAACCAATCCAGAAGTCCACCCTCACCGAGGGAACTGTAACTGACCTGGCCGACCTCGGCAGCAAAGTCACTGCAGTCTCTTTGGTTCCGGGCGAACAGCTGTTGACAAGCCGCATGGTTGATCCCGATTCCTTCCTGGGTCCGTCAAGGGTTGCCGTGCCGGATGGAATGCAGGAAGTTACGCTCAAGCTCCCCATCGAACGTGTGGTCGGCGGGAAAGTCACGGCAGGCGACACCGTCGGCATCTTCATTTCGCTTCAGCAGAGTTCGACCAATGGCGCAGGAGAAACGACAACTCAGTCCTCCGGCACTCAACTCACCTTCCACAAGGTACTGGTTACCGCGGCTCAGTTCAGTAACGGCAGTGCCGCACAGCCCGATGCCGCCCAGGAAGGCGGATCCGACGGCGCGCTGAGCTCCGAAAACAGCAACCAAAGCGACGGCACATATCTGATCACAGTTGCCCGGAATTCGGTTGAAGCCGAACGGCTGGTGTACGCGGTTGAGTTCGGCAAGATCTACCTGTCCAAAGAGCCGGCCGAAGCCACTGAAGGAAACACCGGCGTGGTCGATCAGACGAAGGTATTCCGATGAGCCGCTTCGTTCTGATAACGCCCAACACCGATTTCGAACGCCGTGTGCGGATGGCGACGGCCGGCATGCCTGGGTCCCTGCAGTACTTCCAGGCCGACTACCTTCCCCAAGGCCCGGAGGAAGTACTCAGGCAGCTCCTCGGTGAGCCGCCTGAAGTCTTCATTCTTGGCCCGGGACTGCCCGAGGACGACTCGCTGAAATTCGCGTCAGTCATGGACCTGCAGTATCCGGAAATCAGCATGATCCTGGTGGCCGGCGAGTCCTCCAAGGTCGCCATCCAGGCGATGAGGGCCGGCGTGAGGGACCTCCTCGACCCGACGGCTGAATCGGATCACATCCGGATCATCGTGGAACGGGCAAGCCTGGCGGCTGCGGGTCGTCGCAGGGGGCTGGCACCCAGTAGCTCGGAACACCATGAGCATGCTGAAGGCGGACGCATCATTGCTGTTATCTCCCCGAAGGGCGGTGTAGGCAAGACCACGGTTGCGACCAACATCGCCGTTGGGCTTGGGCAATTCGCTCCGATGGGCGTGGTGATCGTCGACCTGGATCTTCAGTTTGGCGATGTAGCCAGTGGACTCATGCTGGAACCCGAGCACACGATCACCGACGCTGTGGTTGGAGCGGCCAGTCAGGACTCCATGGTCCTCAAGACCTACCTCAGCGTTCATCCAGCTGGGATCTATGCCCTATGTGCGCCGCGGAACCCAGTCGAAATGGACCGCATCAGTGGCGAGAACGTGACCCACCTGCTGAACCAGCTGAAGCAGGAGTTCCAGTACGTTGTCGTGGACACAGCGCCCGGCCTGGGTGAACATGTCCTGGCAACGCTGGATCTCGCCTCGGATGCAGTGTGGATCTGCGGAATGGATATCCCCAGCATCAGGGGCCTCCGCACCGGAAGCCAGATCCTCGCGGAACTGAACCTCCTCCCCGAAAGGCGCCATGTTGTCCTCAATATGGCGGATCGGCGGACTGGCCTGACACTGCAGGACGTGGAGGCCACCATCGGCGCCCCCGTTGATGTCGTCCTGCCCCGGTCCCGGACGCTTCCCTTCTCTACCAATAAGGGCGTTCCCCTGCTTCAGGACGGTAGCAGGGACCCAGCTGCCAAAGGACTCCGGCAGTTGGTGGACCGCTTCAAGCCGAACTGGGAAGCCAGACCTCATAAGAAACTGCACAGAAGGGCGGTAGTCCAGTGAACCTCTCACGCAGACTGGAAAAAGTGCGCGGAACAGAATCAGAGACGGCCTTCGTCGACGTCGTACCGGTGAATCCGTTCGCGGCACAGGCTGTCCCTGCAGAGCCCGCTACACTGGGCCGGATTCACGAGGCCAAGACGGCCGAAACCGCCCACGCCGCAGACATTGTTGAGCTAACGCAGACAGCAGCCGTTGCGAGCGGTGCACTCGGCGCCCTCAAAGAGCGTGCCAGCCAGGCCCTCTATGAACGGCTGGGTTCACGCATCACCGATTCTTCGCTTGAAGAAGCCGAGCTCCATCAGTACGTCAAAGACGAACTCAAGATCGTCGTCGATGAGGAACAAGTCCCGCTGACGTCAGCCGAACGCCAGCGTCTTATCCGCGAAATCACCGACGACGTACTTGGTCACGGTCCAATCCAAAGGTTCCTTGACGACCCGTCAGTGAGCGAAGTCATGGTGAACCGCTTTGACCAGGTCTACGTCGAACGCGCCGGCAAGCTCACATTGACGGACACGAAATTTGCCTCCGACGATGCCCTTCGGCGGGTGATCGAACGCATCGTCTCGAAGGTCGGCCGTCGCATCGACGAATCATCTCCCCTCGTGGATGCCCGCCTTGCTGACGGGTCGCGTGTGAACGCGATCATTCCGCCGCTGGCCGTCAACGGACCCGCTCTCACCATCCGAAAGTTCGGCGGGGACGCATTGACAGTCCAGAAGCTGATCGGCTACGGCAGCCTTTCGCCTGAGATGGCTGAACTGTTGCAGGCATGTGTATTGGCCCGGATGAACATCATCGTCTCCGGAGGTACCGGCACAGGCAAGACCACGCTGCTGAATGCCCTTTCGTCGTTCATTCCGGCATCAGACCGCATCGTCACCATCGAGGATGCGGTTGAACTCCAGCTTCAACAGGATCACGTGGTCAGGTTGGAGAGCCGCCCGGCGAACATCGAAGGCAAGGGTGAAGTTGCCATCCGCGACCTTGTGCGGAACTCGCTCCGTATGCGTCCTGACCGCATCGTAGTCGGTGAAGTCCGTGGCGGCGAATGTCTTGACATGCTGCAAGCCATGAACACAGGGCACGACGGATCGCTGTCCACCGTCCACGCAAACTCACCACGGGACGCTATTGCCCGTCTTGAGACGCTTGTCCTGATGGCTGGAATGGATCTCCCGCTCCGGGCCGTGAGGGAGCAGGTGGCCTCCGCCGTCAACCTCATCGTCCACATATCCAGGCTCCGGGACGGAACCCGAAGGGTTACGCACATTACGGAGGTCCAGGGAATGGAAGGTGACATCGTCACGCTTCAAGATGCATTCGTCTTCGACTATTCTGCCGGTGTTGACGCAAGCGGCCGATTCCTGGGCAAACCTATTCCGACGGGTGTGCGGCCGCGGTTTACCGACAGGTTCGTTGAACTCGGTATCCACATCTCTCCCCATGTCTTTGGGGCCCAGCCCGTCAGGGGCCGGTAGCCATGGGATCCGAGTTGCCAGTGGGCATATTCATCGGTGGGCTATTCCTGGTCTACCTGTCCCTCGGGCTCATCTTCGGAGTCGTCGTAAGGGGTCGGGCGGGAGTTGCGCTTTCCCGAAGGCGTCCTGATGCCGTGCACTATTCCTCAAGCCTGACGAGGCTGACGGACCAGGCCGTCGGGGTTCTGAACCGCGGCCTGAAGAAGCGGCCCAGCGGCTTGTTCAACCGCGAGAAGCTGGAGCAGGCCGGCCTCCACAAGGAGCCGGGCGACTACCTTCTGTTGTCTGGAGCAATAACCCTGGTGGCTGGAGCGCTGGGATTCCTTCTCGGGGGACTCGGGATCAGTATCCTCTCGGTTTTTCTCGCCCCGTTTCTGCTCCTAGTACTCCTGAACATGCTCATCTCGCGGCGGAGGCGGAAGTTTGACACGCAGGTGCCGGACACACTTCAGATGTTCGCCGGTGGTCTTCGCGCAGGGCACAGCCTCTTGCGGGCTATCGACGCAGCGGCCCAGGAGAATGACGGACCAATGGCCGAAGAGCTGAGCCGCGTCGTCAACGAGACTCGGATCGGGCGCGACCTGGGCGAGTCTTTGGCTGACGTTTCCCGGAGAACGGCCAGCGAGGACTTCTACTGGATCGCTCAAGCGATTGAGATCCATAGGGAGGTGGGTGGCGACCTCGCCGAGGTTCTGGACCATGTTGGCGAAACAATCCGGGACCGTAACCAGGTTAGGGGCCAGGTACGGGCCTTGAGTGCGGAAGGCCGGGTTTCGGCCGTCGTCCTGATGGCACTGCCGATCCTGATGTTCATCGGTCTGCTGATCTTCAATCCCACTTACGCTCAAGTTTTCACCACCACGGTTGTCGGATTCGTCATGGTGGGTGCAGCCATTGTCCTTCTGTCCACCGGCGGGTTTTGGCTCAGCCGAATCATTAAGCCGAAGTACTAGGAGGCGGACGAAATGCAACCCATCGCATTGGCAGCAATCCTGGCCATCATTCTTCCGATTTCGGGCATGATCTGGCTGGCTTTCACAGGCGATCGCGCCGGACTCCGCAACATCCAAACCAATCTTGGACGCCGGCCCAGCCAGGTTGCCCAGTCCTTGGATGTCAATGAGCAAATCGCTGCCATCTCCCG
The DNA here is from genome assembly GCA_046708445.1 of Arthrobacter sp. Classification (GTDB taxonomy): domain Bacteria; phylum Actinomycetota; class Actinomycetes; order Actinomycetales; family Micrococcaceae; genus Arthrobacter. The sequence goes on along the minus strand of JBKKDH010000348.1, from coordinate 858 downwards.
ACGACTCACCCCCCACAGCTACGAAGCTTGGCTGGATAAGCAGTTGTCAGGAGCGGGCCGCCCCAAGCAATGGCCGCTGGCACGCATCATTATGATCAAGCCCATGCTTGCTTTCGGTGGAGCGATTCTGGGGCTCCTCGTCTTCCTTGGCGCACCGTCCGGCGGACGATTCGTGATCGGCATCGTGATCGTGGCCTTGGCGTACTTCATCCCGGACATCCTGCTGCGAAATCGGGCTCAGAAACGGCGGGAGGAAATCAGGCTCGAACTTCCAAACGCGCTGGATCAGATGCTGATCTCCGTTCAGGCCGGTCTCGGTTTTGAGACCGCAATGGGCCGTGCGGGGGAAAACGGCCGAGGTCCCTTGGCCGATGAGCTGATAAGGACGTTGCAGGACATCCAGGTTGGTCGGTCCCGGAAGGAGGCATATCTGGCACTCGCCGAGCGCGTCGATGTTCCTGACGTGCGCAGCTTCATCCGGGCAGTTGTTCAGGCTGACATCTACGGCATTGCCATTGCAGGTGTGCTGAAGGTTCAGGCCAAGGACATGAGAATCAAACGGCGGCAGCGGGCCGAAGAGCATGCGATGAAAATGCCCGTGAAGATGCTTTTCCCGCTCATATTCTTCATCCTGCCGACGCTGTTCATTGTGCTGCTGGGGCCAGCCGTGCTTCAGATCATGGCTGTCTTTTCCTAGGGGGAATCATGTTTCTGAAGCTCACTATCCACTTCGCACGCCTCGCTTCTTCCTTGAAATTCTTGGTCCAGGACCAACGCGGAGCCACCGCAACGGAGTACGGGATCCTTCTCTCGTTTCTGGCTCTGGCTCTCGTGCTCGGTGTGACCGCGTTCGGCCAG
>JBKKDH010000347.1:0-4559 GCA_046708445.1 Arthrobacter sp. | reverse complement strand
AGCCAGGTCTTGAGGCCGGAGAGGATCATCGGCCAGCCGCCGTAGAGCTGTTCGTTGGCGCCTTCGCGGAGGTCGCTGTGGGTGACGGTGAGGTGGCAGGAATCGCCCACCGGTTCGATTTCCCAGGTGATGGTGGACCAGCCCTCGGCCTTGACGTCCTCACCCCACAGGGCGCGCATGGTCTGGACGAGCTTCCGTGGCGGGTCCACCTCCTTGTTCTCGCCTTCGCCCAGGAGCTCCCCGCCGTTGGGTGACATTTCGAACCGGGACCCCGGCGTCCAGTCTGAGCTGATGTTCATTCCAAACTGGTATTTGCTGCGGATCTCGCTGTCAGTGATGGCTTCCCAGAGCCGTTCCGGGGTGGTCTTGATGTAGATTTCAAAGATTTTTTCCATGGGACTTTCCAATCTGGATTTGAGGTCGCTGAGGGCAGCGGCCCATGGTTCGGCGTATTTGCTCACCCAGCGGTCGTGGATGAGGCGGATGGGCACCGGATTCAGGAAGTGCAGTTTCTGCCGGCCCCGACGGCGGGTCACCACCAGCCCGGCTTCCTCCAGCAGCTTGAGGTGCTTGGCGATCCCGAAGCGGGACATCTCGAAGCGGACCTCAAGTGCGCCCAGTGACTGCCCGTCCTCCCGGAAGAGCTCATCGAGCAGGTCCCGGCGGGTGGGGTCGGAGAGTGCCTTAAAGACAGCGTCCATGGGATAAAAATAGGTGACCAAATGGTCACATGTCAAGAGTTTGCGACGGATAGAAAGACCGGGGGATTCAGCCCGCTCGGACTCCGATAACTGAGTGTTGGCTCCGCGCCGGCCCTGAGTAGGCTCTGCGGTGCAGGCCGTGCCTGTAATTGCTGTTCGTCGCCGTGCGGCTGATTTCCCTTCCGATCTGGTTTTGCCTGCGGGGCTGGGCTGCCCCGACTTTGCCTTGGGCATCGAGGCCACCGGCGCGTCGTCGAAAGTTCAGACCTTCCTTGACCGGAACGGAGACCCGGTTCGCGTCCTCACCACCGGGAAGGGCTACACCCTGACCTACATCAATGACGACACCGGCGCAGAAATCGTCTTCAGGGCCACGGGCTCGAACCGGACTGCCGTCACCAACCCGGACGGCGCCACGTGACTGCGGATGGAACCAACACATTCTTGTCGTTGGAAACCTCAGGGACCAGTATCGATATTTGCGAAGCGCTTTCCTGAACGTGTACCGCTTGGGGGCGGGCCGACGTGCCCGCGGAAGCAACTGGGCCGGAGCGCACACACCACCAGACGGGTAAGACCGGATGGAGCCGGATGTGGGGCGGCCGCTAGGATCGCCCTTATGACTTCGGCTGAACAGGCAATGGTGATGGAAGCGTGACGGCACGGCTGCGGGTGTGCCTGCCCGATCAGAGACTGCTGGACGAGGTGCAGCCGCAGGCCGGCGTCGAATATGTGCTGTGGGATCTTTCCGGTCCGCCGCCCGCCGGCCGGTTCGATCTGCTGGTGCCGCCCTATATGGGCAAACCGGCGGCCCTGGCCGCGCTGGACGGTGTGGAGGTAGGGCTGGTCCAGAGCCAGTCCATAGGGTACGACGGCGTCGCGTCCGTCCTGCCCGACGGGTGCCTTTTCGCCAACGCGGCTGGGGTCCACGAGACGTCCACCGCCGAACTGGCCCTGGGGATGATGATCGCCAGCCAGCGGGGCATGCCGGACTTTGTCCGGAACCAGGAAACGGGAGTCTGGGACAACAGCCAGCGCCCGAGCCTCGCTGACCGCCGGGTGCTGCTGGTCGGCTACGGCGGAGTGGGCAAAGCCATTGAAGCCAGGCTGCTGCCCTTCGAAGCACACGTGACGCGGATGGCCAGCCGGGAACGCAGTGACAAACTGGGAATCATCCATGGGATTGATGCGCTCCATGATCAGCTTCCGCTGCACGAGATTGTGGTGGTCAGTGTTCCGCTCAGTGAGCAGACCCGCAAGCTCGTAGATGCCCGGTTCCTGGCCGCCATGCCCGACGGGGCACTGCTCGTGAACGTTGCGAGGGGACCCGTCGCGGACACGGAGGCCTTGTTGGGCGAGACGTCCTCCGGGCGGCTGCGCGCCGCCCTCGACGTGACGGACCCCGAACCTTTGCCCGCCGGACATCCGCTGTGGACAGTGCCCGGTGTGCTCATCACGCCGCATGTGGGCGGGGCGAGTTCGGCCATGCTCCCTCGGATGGCGCGGCTGGTGCACAAACAGATCGACCTGCTCCTCGCGGGCAAGGAGCCGGTGAACGTGGTTCTGGGCGGGACTGCCTCCGGCTGAGACATTGCGGCGTGTGCCCTCGAAGGCCGTGATGGTTGCAGTGATGCAACCGTCGCGGCCTTCCGTTTTGTTCACGGGCTGCCACTTTTCCGTACCCCCGACCGTCTCCGATAGTTTCCATTTTCCCTCGGAAACCACAAGTACCTGGGCCTTGCAGGGATTGTTGTCAGGCGGCCGAAAAGTGCGCCAAAAGCCCGCCATCAAGCCCGCCGCCCCACCGTGCCCTGCATGCGGGGGAGGACTCCGGGGTGTTCCGCGACTTTGTCCGCGGCTACCGGGCCAACTTCCGCCAGGCGCTCGCGGTCTGGCTGCCGTACGTCGCGGTTCTGGCCGGCGTCACGGCCATGCTGCTGCTGTCTCGGTTCACGTTCCGGACCCCGGACCTGTACCGCCTCTCGCTGTATTGCCTGGGCGCGCAGAAACGGGTGTCGCTGGGCAAAGCCGGGATCCTGTTCATTACGGCGTTCCTGCTCACGGCCACCACCGCGGGGCTGCTGATGGCCGTCGTCGACCTGTTTGCGTAATTTTTGGCTGTGCACGTTCCGGCACGGCCCGGGATTCCGCGGGATCTATGCCTGCGTCCGGCCCAAAAGTCACGCATTTGCGTCGCGCCGAACGTGCCAGGGCCCCACTCCTCCGCAGCCTAGAGTTCGTTGCGGACCACGGCTCCCTGGGCCACCACGACGCTGACTTTTTCCAGCGCTGAGGCATCGGCCAGCGGATCGGCGTCCACCACGATCGCGTCGGCGAACGAACCGCGGACCAGCCGCCCGCCGTCGTCGCCCAGGCCCAGCAGCCGGGCCGCGTGGACGGTGGCTGACCGCAGTGCCTCCAGCGGGGACAGGCCCGCCTTGGCGAGCAGCCGCGCTTCCTTGCCGATGGGGGTGACGTCGGTCCCGAAGGAATCGGTGCCGGCCACGATCGTCACGCCTGCTTCGTGCGCGGCGCGGACGGCGGCCTGCAGGATGGGCGTGTACTCCTGCCCGCGTGCGGCGAGGACGGGGTTGGCTGACGCCGCCATGGAGGTGATTGCGTCCATGGTGGGGGTGAAGTAGGTTCCGCGGCGGGCCATCTCGGCGATGGTGCCTTCGCTGACGAAGACGCCGTGCTCGATGCTGCGCACCCCGGCGCGGACGGCGCCGTCGATGCCTTCCGCGCTGTAGGCGTGGCACAGCACCCCTGCGCCGTTCGCTGCCTTGACCACGGCGGAGAGCTGTTCCTGGTTGTAGACGAGTTCGCGGGGATCCTGCTCCGGCAGGCCGGCGCGGGGGTTGGCGCGGGTCTTGATGACCTGGGCACCACGGTTGAGGTTGACGCGGGTCAGGTATGCGAGGTCGGAGGGATCCTTGACGCCGCCGGCGAGGGTGGCGAGCGGGGCCAGGTCAGGGTCGGCCAGGAGCGAATCGCCGAGGTCGGGGGAGATGAACAGGCCGGCGGGGGTCATGCGCGGGGAGACGCCTGGGGCCCAGCCCGGAAGTGCGGCGAGGGCCACGTCCTGGTAGAAGCTGCTGGAACCGCTGCGGACACTCGTGGCGCCTCCCTGCAGGATGGCGCGGGCATCGGCCAAAGCGTTGGCGTGGACGTGCACATCGATCAGGCCGGGGAGCACCCAGCGGCCCGTGGCGTTCAGTACCTGTGCACGGCCGGCGACGGCGGCGACGGCCTTGCGGGTCGCGTCGCGGCTTCCGACCGCGGCCACCTTGCCGCCGTAGAGCACCAGGCCGCCGTCTTAGACGGCCTCGCCCGTCTTGGGATCCACGATGGTGCCGCCCTCGATGACCAGGGCCTGATGGGCGAGGGGGCTGCCGTGGTAGTTAGGGCCGGAGGGCCGTTCAGCGGCGTGGGCCGCAGGAGCCCCGCCGATTTGGGCGGCGATGGTGGCAACTGAGATTCCGGCGAGGGCTGCGGCACCGGCGAGGATTCCGCGGCGGGGGAGGTTGGCTGGCGGCGTAGGCACAGCGGTGTGGTCATGAAGGCACATCATTGTCTCCTTGGGGAAGGCCGCCTAAGGGAGTGAGCGGCTGACAAATATGGTACTTGGTATTCCAAAGTACGGCCAGCCTCAACCTTGATTCTAGGTGCGATCACTACTGTGCGTCTCAAACTCCAAGCGCAGGTTATGTTTGGTATTCCAAATTAGGGATGGAGGATTTGTTCGCGGAGGATGTCGGCATGACCGCAGTGTTGGGCCAGCTCCCGGAGCATGTGCAGGTAGACCCAGCGCAGCGGCAGGGGGCCCCGCCGGTTGCCGTGGACCAGATCGTCGAGCTC
>JBKKDH010000346.1:0-4622 GCA_046708445.1 Arthrobacter sp. | reverse complement strand
CGTGCTCAATTCGCTGATGGACCTCACCGCCGCCGGCGGGGCCCTGGGCATTCCAGGCCTTTACGTCACCGGGGATCCGGGTGCCGCGGACAAGGCGGCCCAGAAGGGCAGCCTGTCCCTGTCCCTGTCCCTAGGCACCGGCTGGGCGAAGTCCCTCGCCTTCACAACCGGCCAGTGCCCGGTGATGAAGTACAACCGGCAGCTGATGATGGCGATCCTGCATGACAGGATCCAGATCGCCAGGCGGTCAACGCCACGGCCATTTCGCTCCAGGACGCCCCGCGAGGGTACGCGGAATTCGATGCCGGAGCCGCCACGAAGTATGTCCTGGACCCGAACGGCTACCTCAGCAACTAGTCCGAGGAAATGTGTTGATCCGTGCCGAACGATCGGAGGCTTCCGGCCTTACCTAAGCAAACTTGATCCCTGTCCCCAAAGAGGTGCCCCTTGCACAAGGCCCTGAATGGGAGGAAGCCCCCAACCTTCCCCCCGGGCTTACTCCTCAGGGCCATGTGTTAACCGCAAGCCCATGATCCGCCGAGCAAAGGATTCGCTCATGGCTATTAGCCGTGAATTAAAACCCTCAACCCCCGAGGACTTGCCTGCCGACTACGCTTTGGCAGTAACTCCCCCCAACGAAAAGCCCGAAAGTACTCGAAACACCAACACAGTCATTGGTATTCTCGCGGAAGAAGACACCAACCCTGCAGTCCTCGATCCGGAGGACGGAGGCGCAGAACCATTGCCCGATGCCGAAGAGTATGAGCAGATCCTGGAGGAACTGCGCAATGCCAAGACCGAGCAGGCCGTCTCCCTGCGCCGGAACCACTCGCTCACCCTCGACAAAGTAACGTTCGGGATCACGGGCGCCATCGCCGTCGCCTTTGTTATCTGGGGATTCGTCGGCCGGGACAGCCTCGCCTCGTCCTCAACGGTTGCCCTGAATTGGGTCATGGAGTACACCGGCTGGCTCTTTATGGTCCTGGCCTCCCTCTTCGTCGTTTTTGTGCTGTGGCTGGCTCTGGGCAAGTTCGGCAATATCCCGCTGGGCAAGGACGGTGAGAAGCCCGAATTCCGTACCGTCTCCTGGGTCGCGATGATGTTCGCCGCCGGCATGGGCATCGGCCTCATGTTCTACGGTGTAGCCGAACCCCTCTACCACTACATCTCGCCCCCGCCAGGCACGGTGGACGGCCGCACACCCGCAGCCATCCAGACGGCCATGGCCACCTCGATCTTCCACTGGACCCTGCACCCCTGGGCAATGTACGCAGTGGTCGGCATCGCCATGGCATACGGCACCTACCGTCTGGGCCGCAGGCAACTGGTCTCCGCCGCCTTCACTTCACTCTTCGGCATCAGGATGGTGGAAGGCCCGCTCGGGAAGTTCATCAACATCCTGGCCATCTTCGCCACCCTCTTTGGTACCGCCGCTTCCCTGGGCCTCGGCGCCCTGCAGATCGGCAGCGGCATGACCTCCAACGGCTGGTTCGGCGAAATCGGCACTCCCGTGCTTGTGGGGATCGTCGCCGTCCTGACCTTCTGCTTTGTCGCGTCAGCCGTCTCCGGCATCAGCCGGGGCATCCAGTGGCTCTCCAACATCAACATGATCCTGGCCGTGGTCCTGGCCCTCATCGTTTTTATTGCCGGTCCGACCCTGTTCATCCTCAACCTGATCCCGTCCGCCGTCGGCGACTACGCCCGCGACCTGGCCGAGATGTCGTCCCGGACCGAAGCGGTCGGTGATGAAGCCCTTCGGAGCTGGATGACCGGCTGGACGATCTTCTACTGGGCCTGGTGGATCTCCTGGACGCCCTTCGTAGGCATGTTTATTGCACGCATCAGCCGCGGCCGCACCATCCGCCAGTTCGTCACCGGCGTGCTGCTGGTGCCCAGCGTCGTCAGCGTGATCTGGTTCGGTATCTTCGGCGGAGCCGCTTTCCACGTCCAGCAGGAAGCCGACAAGGCAGGCACGCCCGGGCTGGTAACAACGGTCGACGGAGTCTCGTCCGTCAACTTCGACGGCGCCCTCTTCGACCTGGTCAAGAACCTTGGCATGCCGGGCTGGCTCACTGTTGGCGTCATCGTGCTGGCCATGGTCCTGGTGGCGATCTTCTTTGTCACCGGCGCCGACGCTGCTTCCATCGTGATGGGATCACTCAGCTCCAACGGCGCCGAGCACCCACGCCGCGGAGTAGTGATCTTCTGGGGCAGCCTCACCGGCGCCGTGGCGGCAGTGATGCTGCTCGCCGGCGGCGATGAACCCTCGGAAGCCTTGGCCGGCCTGCAACGCATCACCATCGTCGCAGCGCTACCGTTCATCGTCGTCATGCTCCTGCTCTGCTTTGCCCTCGCCAAGGACCTGCGCCGCGATCCCCTGTCCCTGCGACGGCGCCTGGCCACATCCGTCGTCGAAAGGGCCATCAGGACCGGCGTGGAACAGCACGGCGGCGTTCAATTCGACCTTGTCACGAAGCACGACTGCGCCGAATCATGTCCGGACCCGGACTCCCACCAGGGCGGCACCCACACGGGCAGCATCCCGACCGTCCAGGCCCGGCAAACAGACCCGGACAGTAAATAGGTCACCGTCAGTAGCAACCCGCCCCGGCGGCACGCGGCTTCCCAGCCCGTGCCACCGGGGCGCACTCACACCCCCACACAGCAGCAAAGGTATTACATGTACGATCGCCACGATAAAGAACCGATTCTCCGGGTTAGCACGAACGCACAGGAGTCGGTGGATATCCAGCTTGAAGCATCGAGTCCAGCGACCGTTCGGCTACAAGTGGATGGTGGCTGCAACTGCCAGCACCACACCGAAAACCGCCCCGGCTCGTACGTTGACAGCGACCTCGGTCCCCGCTGACGGCGGCGGCGTCCCGCGTCGCATCAGCCCCAAAACCATGACCGTTCAGCTGGGCATCCCAGTACTCCGTCGAGCCGGGAGCAACGTAATCCTTCAAATTCACCGCAGGCCGAAGCTGTTTGCCAGCGCTATTGCCTCCGTACGCGAGGTGACGCCCATCTTCCGGAAGATGTTTCCCACGTGGAACTTGACCGTGTTTTCACTGATGTTGAGGGCGCCTGCGATGGACCTGTTCCGCTGACCGGATGCCAGGTGCTGCAGCACTTCCAACTCGCGGCTGCCCAATTTCCAAGCGCTGACGTCGGCGGGAGCAGCCTGCGGGGCATCCAACGGAAGCGTCACGGAGACATCCGCGCCCCAGCCGGGCATGACATCTACCTGCATTTTCCCGTCCAGGGCCTGAACCCGCCGGTCAAGCCTGCCTAAACTGGATGCGTCGGCGGCAAGAGTGCCGCCGCCGTCGTCACGGACATTGATCAGCAGATTCTCGCCGTCGCAATCCCACTGGGCCCGGACCCTTCGAACTTCCGGCTGGTCCAACATGGCCAGCAGTAAGCCCCGCACGATGGCTCGGGCTGCATGGGCTACTTCCCCCGGGAGTGCCCGCCCGTTCAGGGGAGGCTCGACGAACTGCACCTCCACCCCGCTGAAACGCGTCAGCGGAAGAAGGTCTTCCCTGAGGCGCTCGAAGGCCTTGGCTACCGGCTCTTCGACCAGGTCCGTGGTCCTGTCACTTAACGTGCGCAGCCGCACAAGGGCTTTGGCCACCAAATCCGTGGCTGCTGCACGTGCCGCGGCGTCGTCCAGCGCCGTTGACCTCAGCGCCCCTGCGACGATCTCAAGCGTCGTCGCGTGCTGGTCCACCAGCTCGGAAGTCACCCGGAGGCGTTCAGCTGACGCCGCCCTGGACTCCAACAAATATGCAGGCGGAGCATCCGCGACCTTTTCGTGAATCCTGCGCGCGGCAAGATGCCAGAGGTATTTGGCGATGTCGAGGTCCGCTTCCGCGTTACCGGCCACAGTGCCGGGGACTACAGGGTTCGTGACCACCAGCAAGGCCCTGCTGGAGAGGTACTTCATGGCGAGAACTGGACGTTCCTTTGCGGCTATCACGGCCTCCCCCACCCAATGTTCCTCCCCGCTCAGGGCAGCACGGAGGCTGTCCAGTTCTTCGATGGACACGCCTGAGATGATGCTCTCCAAACCCGCCTTCTTCTGGGGCCTGCCGGTGCAGTCCTCCGTGAAGATCACCAGGGCGCTGCTACCGAGATATGGAGCCAGCGCCTTCCGTAGTTCTTCCGCTATGGAGGTCAGTGGCGCGTTCGCCACCGCCGCGATGGACTGCAGCAACGGCCATGGCAAAGCCGGGACGCCGGGGCTGCCATGCGGCGTGAGGGGTGGGAGCCTGTCCACTGGCGGGCTGGCCATGGGGCCCTTTCGGTAGGAGCAGATCACGAACTACCGGAAAGTATAGCTAGGACCACCTTTAGTGGGCGTTACACCCATACGAAAGCAGCGGCAGGATTAGTGGCGGAATACATCCCAGATGGATGGACGCCTCCAACAGAGCGAAGGAAATGATTGTGGGTCCAACAGCACTCGGTTCATCGGACCGACTCAGCGCCGGGGCAATACTCCAGAACTTGTCCCTCATTGCCGGCGAGATCAGTGGCACAGCAGCCCAGGTCGATGGAGACCGTTTGGAAGCCATGACGGCATCCATCCGTTCCGCCGACAGGGTTTTCGTCGCCGG
>JBKKDH010000345.1:0-2603 GCA_046708445.1 Arthrobacter sp. | reverse complement strand
GCGGGCACGGCGCCGGCAATGGCGCGGAAAACGGCCACGAGTTTCTCCGGAAACAGCCGGGCATTGTGGACATAGTGGGCGGGATCGTTCAGGTACGGTCCACAGACGGCTGTGAACCGCGGATCGTCCGGTTCTTCGGTGGGGGCGGACACGATCCGCATGCCGGACCAGGCCTCTTCCGTTATCGCCGGATCTGTGTCCCGGCGCCGGGCTTCACGGACGTTACGGAGGTCCACCACAGTGCGGACGCCGTCGTCGTAAGCGTGCCGCCAGCCGGCCTCCGTGAGCCATTCGCGCCGGCCCATCCGGTAAACGGCGCCAGCCACGTGCCAGGCGTTCACGGCCCCGTCCCAGTCCAAGGGTCCGCCAGGTTTCTCCATCCGGACAGCTAACCACACAGTGGTGCCGGCCGCACGCCCTGGAACAGGTAGCCACGCCCGAAAAATAGGGTACTCCTGGCCGGTGACCGCCGCGCCCGGCAGGCGTACCGTGGCACATATCCTCACCCGCGCTCTGACCAACTTAGGGGAATTCAATGACACTTCCAACAGGACGACGGCGGCACTCGGCTTTTGCGGCCGGCCTGGCCACCCTGGCCATGGCACTGGGCTTCACGGCCGTTCCGGCCGGCGCAGCGCCGCCTCCCCAGCTGGACTATGTTGCGCTCGGGGACTCATATGCTTCTGGCCATGGTGCGGTCCCGTATACAGACCTCAGCTGTTTCGTGAGCCAAAAGGGATATCCGGCCATCGCGGACAAACTTCGGAACGTGGAGCTGACAGCCAACGCCGCTTGCTCTGGATGGACCATGGACCAGGTGTTGGCCAATCTTCCCGTCGCTGCTCTGCAGGAAGCGGAAATTGTCACGCTCACTGTAGGGGCGAACGATTTGAACTCCACGGAACTCCTGTTCGCATGCCTTCCAGCGCCGTCATCGCCTGAATGCCTCGCGGCTCGTACGCGTGTGGCAACAATGCTTACGGACGGTAGCCTTGCACTAGAGCTGGCAACCTTGGTGACTGCGATCCATACGATCGCACCTGACGCGAAGATTGTCCTCACGGGATACCCATACCCCTTGGATCCGAGTCACCCCTTAGCTGCCGAAGTGAATTCCTTGGTTGATGGACTCAACGCCGTGATTGCCGGCGTCGCTCTTTTCACCAATGCCCAGTACGGTAACGTCCAGTACGTCGACGTCACGGGAGCCTTCAGCGGACACGGAGTCGGCTCGGCCGACCCATGGATCAACTTCAACCCCGATAACCTGCGGGATCCCGCGAATTTCCATCCAACCGGGGAAGGCTACCGGCATGGCTACTTTGCCTCGCTGGTCAGCCAAGGCGCATTTGTCCTGAACTAGAGCCAGCCCGGCCCGCCACGCGCCCTACCATCGCTTGGCGAGCCTGTGCTCAAGCCCGTTCCGGACCATGGGCCACTCGTGCTCCAGGATCGAGAACACCACGGTGTCGCGCAGCACGCCGTCGGCGGTGCGCGAATGGTTCCGCAGCACGCCGTCCTGCTTGGCGCCCAACCGGGCAATCGCCTCCCGGGACTGGTGGTTGAGCCAGTGCGTCCGGAACTCAACCGCAGGGCAGCCAAGCACCTCAAAGGCGTGGCCCAGGAGCAGCAGCTTGGAGTCGGCGTTGGTGCCCGTGCCTTGGACGGACGCCGCGTTCCATGTGGAGCCGATCTCCACCCGGGGTGTGCCGGCGTCGATGTTCATGTACGTGGTCATGCCGATGATCCGGCCCGGTCCGCCCGTAGCCGGATCGATCAGGCGCGTGGTGAACGGCAGCATGGACCCCTGCTCCTGCAGCCCCAGGCGGCGGCGGATCTCAGCCGCCATCCCTTCGGGCGTCGGGACGGACGTGTACCAAAGGTTCCACAGTTCGCCGTCGCGTGCCGCCTCCACCAGGCCGTCGTGGTGTGCCGGGCGCAAGGGCTCCAGGATGACGTGCCGGCCGGTCAGGGTGATGGTTTCAAGAAAAGTCACTGCACCAGCCTAGGCCCACCCGGCACCGGGCCGTAGGCTGGGGACAGCACCAGGACAGCCGGCGAGGAGTTGACGTGTCAGGACCTAATCCCGATCCGCAGGATGACAAGATCACGGGCCTGGAACCCGGCGGCGGAGTGCCGCCGGGTGAGACTCCGCCGGGCGAGGGCTCGGTGGCAGGCACGCATGAGCCCCTGCAGCGGGGATCCGGAAAGGGCATTCAGGTTTTCTGGCTGGCGGCCATAGGTGGCGGTGTCCTGCTCTTCCTGCTCTTCTTTATCGGCTACATCGTGGGGTTCTTCGACTAGCCGCGGCCCGGAGCACGTCCGACGCTAGCTGGGCCAGTCGAAGAAGCCCTTGCCGGACTTGCGGCCCAGTTCGCCCCGGGCCACCTTGTCCCTAAGGATCTGCGGCGGCGCGAACCGGTCCCCCAGCGTGGAATGCAGGTACTCGGCGATCCCCAGCCTCACGTCCAGGCCCACGATGTCGGTGGTCTTCAGCGGGCCGGTGGGGTGCTTGTAGCCGAGCACCATGGCGGCGTCGATGTCCTCCGCGGTCGCCACGCCCTCCTCCACCATGCGCATCGCTTCCAGGGCGATGGCCACGC
>JBKKDH010000344.1:0-4434 GCA_046708445.1 Arthrobacter sp. | reverse complement strand
CCCTCGCCCTGCTGACATACATCGAGGACCACACCAACGGCTTCCGTATCCTGATGCGGGACGCCCCGCCGTCCCAGCCGGAAGGTGCCTTTTCCACCCTGCTGTCCCACGTCACCGCCCGGGTGGAACACATCCTGTCCGACGAATTCGACCGCCGCGGCTTCAGCGCCGAGGACGGCGCCATGTACGCGCAGATGCTCGTGGGCATGGTGGCCATGACCGGCCAGTGGTGGCAGGACAGCCGCCAGCCGGATAAGCACACAGTTGCGGCACACCTGGTAAACCTCGCCTGGAACGGCCTCACCGGCCTAAAGAAGGACCCTGAACTGACGACCGAGGCTTAGCCCTTGGTGGTCACCTCCGCGGTGCCGGCGCCCTTCGCCCCGCGATTGCCGAAGGTTCCGTTCGGGATCGGCCGCACCCGCACCCGCACCCCCAACCTGCAGAAGGTTCCACGCGGGTTGCCTACTGTTCCACGGCGCCCAGGTGACGGTCCAATCGCCGGAGGCGGTCCTTCGAAAAGGAGCGCATCGCAGGGCATCGGGACGTGGAGGTCGCCCAGCGACCGGAGCGTCCCTTTTGCCCTGTGTCTAAGCGACGTCGAAGGGGCGGCTCCGGCACCCAAGCCGCTCCGGGGCGAAGGGCCGCCCCAACCCCGCGGCAGCCGGCCGAAATGGACGGCTTACTCGCCGAGGACTTCCAGGGCCTCTAGCCATTCGAGTTCTAACGCTTCGCGTTCGCCAGCGAGGTCCTTGAGGTTTTTGTTTTGCTCGGCCAGGGCGTCGAAGTCGTTCCCGGCGGTGCTTTTGACCATCCGGTCGTGGATCTTCTTTTCCTGTTGTTCGAGCTTGCCCAGCTGGCGTTCGATCCGGTTCTTGGCTTTGCGGGCGTCGCGTTTTTCAGCTTCGGAGGCTCCGGAAGATGCGGGAGTTGCGCTGCCGCTGGGACCGGTGACCGGGTTGCCGCCGCCGGTGATGGTGGATCCGGCAAGGGCGGATTCGCGGAGCTCCAGGTATTGGTCCACACCGCGCGGCAGGGCGCGGATCTTGCCGTCGCCCAGCAGGGCCATCTGGTGGTCCGTGACGCGCTCCAGCAGGTAGCGGTCGTGGCTCACCACAACGAGCGTGCCCGGCCAGCCGTCCAGGACGTCTTCGACGGCGGCGAGGGTATCGGTGTCGAGGTCGTTGGTGGGCTCATCGAGCATCAGCACGTTCGGCTCACCCACCAGCAGCCGCAGCAGCTGGAGGCGCCGGCGCTCACCGCCGGAAAGGTCCTTCACCGGGGTCCACTGCTTCTCCTTCGTGAAGCCAAGCTGCTCCACGAGCTGGCCAGCCGTGAACTCCTTGCCGCCCACGTTGAAGGACCGCTTCTCGCGCTCGATCACTTCGATAACGCGCAGGTCCGAGACGTCGTCGAGCTCTTTGACCTCCTGGGTAAGCACCGCGGTGACCACGGTCTTGCCACGCTTAAGCTTTCCGGCCGAAGGCTCGATCTGGCCGTTGAGTAGTTTGAGCAGGGTGGTCTTGCCGGCACCGTTGACGCCCACCAGGCCCAGCCGCTCGCCCGGCGCAAGCCGCAGCGTGATGTTGTCGAAGAGTTTCTGCCCTTCATCGCCGCCGAGGAAGTCCAGCGACACGTTTTCCAGGTCCAGGACGTCCTTGCCGAGGCGTGCGGTGGCCATCTTGCTCAGGGCCGTTGAGTCCCGCGGTTCCGGGACGTCGGCGATCAGGGCGTTGGCTGCCTCGATCCGGAATTTCGGCTTGGCCGTTCGGGCAGGGGCGCCGCGGCGCAGCCACGCGAGCTCTTTCTTCACCAGCTGCTGGCGTTTGCTTTCCATGACGTTGGCCGAGCGGTCGCGCTCGGCGCGGGCCAGGACATAGGCCGCGTAGCCGCCGTCGAAAGGGTCCATGATGCCGTCGTGGATTTCCCAGGTCTTGGTGCAGACTTCGTCGAGGAACCAGCGGTCGTGGGTGACCACGAGGAAGGCGCCCTGGTTGGCCCGCCAGCGGGTCTTCAGGTGCCGGGACAGCCACGCGACGCCTTCAACGTCGAGGTGGTTGGTGGGCTCGTCGAGCATGATGACGTCGTGGTCTTCGATCAATAGCTTGGCCAGCGCGACCCGACGCTTCTGCCCGCCGGACAGGGCGTGGACGTTGGCGTGCCAGTCGACGTCGGACACCAGGCCTCCCATGACCTCCCGGATTTGGGGGTTGCGGGCCCATTCGTAGTCGGCCTGGTCGCCCACGATCGCGGCACCGACGGTGAGGTCGCCGTCGAGCACGTCACTCTGGTCCAGGTATCCGATGTTGACCTCGCTGCGCTTGGTCACCCGGCCGGAATCCGGGGTCGAACGCATGGCCAGCAGGCGCATCAGCGTGGATTTTCCGTCGCCGTTCCGGCCCACCATGCCGATCCGGTCACCCTCCTCAAGTCCGAGGGTGATGCCGTCGAGGACGGTGCGCGTCGCGTACGAAACCGTGAGGTTCTCGCCGCCAAGAAGGTGTGCCAAGGGGACTGCTTTCTACTGCTGAATTCGAAGGGGGCTCTTAAAGGAGGGTATCGGAGATGATGCGGGCGCCCGGTACTGGCCCGTGGACGGCCAGGGCCGTAAGTCCGTGGTGCTGCAGGTCCTCCGCGAGGCTTTCGGCCGCCGCCGGACTGTGGGCCAGCAGTGCCACCGTGGGCCCTGACCCTGAGACGATGCCCGCGATGGCGCCGAGTGATTCGCCCATCCCCAGCGTGCTGCGGAGGTCCGGAGCCAGCTCAATGGAGGCACGCTGCAAGTCGTTCACCAGGACCCTGCTCAACGCTTCGGCGTCACCGCTCCGCAGTGCCTGCAGGATCTTGGGGTCCACGCCTGCGGGTTCGGCTGCGACCACGCCCTCCGCCTCCCGAAGCCGGTCCAGGGTGCGGTACACCTCCGGGGTGGACAGCCCGTACTCGGCTGCCACCAGCACCCAGTCGGTCTGGGCCTTGGCCAGCGCTGGCGAGAGTTCGTCGCCCAGGCCCAGTCCCACGGCCGTGCCGCCGAGCAGGGAGAACGGAACATCGGCACCCAGCTCCCCCGCCAGGTGGGCCAGTTCCTCCCGCGACAGGCCGCTGTTCCATAACGCATCGCACGCCAGCAGCGTGGCAGCGGCGTCTGCCGATCCACCGCCCATGCCACCCGCTACCGGCACGCGCTTGGTGATCTCGAGGTGGACTCCGGTGGCGTGTTCGGAGACGTCGGCCATGATGGCAGCGGCTTTGTAGGCAAGGTTGTTCTCGTCGAGCGGGATGTCGACGCCGTCGAGGTCAAGGGTGCTGTCCGGGCTGATGCTGACGGTGATGCCCGGGGCCTCCGTGCTGGTGGCGGAGACCTCTTCGTAGAGCGAGACCGCCAGGTACACGCTGGCGACCGAGTGGTAGCCGTCCGGCCGCAGTGGCCCCACGTCCAGGGAAACGTTGACCTTCCCCGGTGCCTTTACACGGACGGTCCGCGCGGGGAATCGTCCTGCCAGCGCATTCACGCGGTGGCCTCACGGGCTTCGGCAATCCGTGCGAAGGCTGAAATGTCGATGACTTCCCCGCGGGCAGTCGGATCGACGCCGGCAGCCACCAGACAACGTTCGGCTTCAGCGGCGCCACCGGCCCAGCCGGCGAGGGCAGCCCGCAGGGTCTTGCGCCGCTGCGCAAACGCCGCGTCGATCGCGGCGAAGACCTGTTCGCGCGTGGCAGTCGTGACAGGCGGTTCCCTCCGCGTGAAGGCTACGAGCCCGGAGTGGATCTTTGGTGCGGGCCAGAACACGTTCATGCCGATGACCCCGGCTTTGCGCATGCTGCTGTACCACGCCGCCTTGACTGACGGTACGCCGTACGTCTTGGATCCGGGTCCCGCGGCGAGCCTGTCGGCCACTTCATCCTGCACCATGACGAGGCCGTGCTGGAGGCTTGGGAAGTGCTGCAGCAGATGGAGGACCACTGGTACGGCCACGTTATAGGGAAGGTTGGCAACGAGGGCGGTTGGTTCCACGGGCAGCGCGGTCACCTTCATCGCGTCAGCCTGCACCAGATGGAAGTCGTCCGCGGCCCCGGGCCGCCATTCATTGACCGTTTGGGGCAGCTTCGCGGCCAGGACCGGATCGATTTCGACGGCGACCACCGACTTTGCGGCGTCCAGCAGCCCCAGCGTCAGGGAGCCAAGCCCGGGCCCGACCTCCAGGACCGTCTCTTCAGCACCGATATTGGCGACCGAGACGATCCTGCGGATGGTGTTGCCGTCGATGACGAAATTTTGCCCAAGCGTCTTTGTGGGCCGGATTCCGATCTCTTCCGCCAGCCGGCGTATGTCGGAGGCACCGAAGAGGGGTGCGGGCGCGGCGGGGCTCGGTTCAGTCACCTAGGTATCCTATCCCGGCGGCCATGCCCGCCATGCGGCACTAACGGCAATGGCCG
>JBKKDH010000343.1:0-9038 GCA_046708445.1 Arthrobacter sp. | reverse complement strand
GGCTACCGCTGCATCTTCGTGGTGCCGGACAAGGTCGGCGAGGACAAACGGGCCGTGCTCCAGGCCTACGGCGCCGAGGTGGTGGTGACCCCCACCGCCGTCGCCCCGGACAGCCCGCAAAGCTACTACGGAGTCTCGGACCGGCTCGTCACCGAGATCCCCGGCGCGTACAAGCCGGACCAGTTCTCCAACCCCGCCGCCCCCGGCAGTCACTACGAGACCACCGGGCCGGAAATCTGGCGTGACACGGACGGCCGGGTGACGCACTGCGTGATCGGCGCCGGCACCGGCGGCACCATCACCGGCACCGGCCGGTACCTCAAGGAAGTCTCGGCGGAGCGCGCGGAGTCCGACGGCGGCCGGGTCAGGATCATCGGGGCGGACCCCGAAGGCTCGGTCTACTCCGGCGGGACCGGGCGGCCGTACTTCGTCGAGGGCGTGGGCGAGGACATGTGGCCGGCGAACTACGACAAATCCGTGCCGGATGAGGTCATCGCCGTCAGCGACGCCGACTCCTTCGCCATGACCCGCAGGCTCGCCCGGGAGGAAGGGCTGCTGGTGGGCGGCTCGTCCGGGATGGCCGTGGTAGCTGCGCTGCGGACCGCCCGCGACCTCCCGGAAAATGCCGTTGTGGTGGTCATCCTGCCCGACTCCGGCCGCGGCTACCTCGCCAAGATCTTCAATGACCAGTGGATGCGGTCCTACGGGTTCCTTTCCGGCGGCGAGGAAGCGTCCGTGGGCGAGGTGATCAAGTCCAAGACCGGTGAACTTCCGGACCTGGTGCACATCCATCCGAACGAGACCGTCCGGGACGTGATCACCATCATGAACGAGTTCGGCGTCAGCCACATCCCGGTCCTGTCCCAGGAGCCTCCGGTGGTGATGGGCGAGGTCCTGGGCGCCGTGGACGAACGGACCCTGACCTCCAAGCTGTTCCGCGGCGAGGCAAAACTGACGGACAAGATCTCCGAGCACATGGGCCCGAAACTTCCCATCATCGGCTCGCTGGAAACCATCTCTGCTGCCCGCGCGCTGCTGTCCGATGTGGACACGGTGATGGTGACGTTCGTCGGGGCGCCGGTAGGCATCCTGACCCGGCACGACCTCCTCGCCTACCTCAGCAACTAACTCCAAAGGAGCACCATGCCTGTTTCTGAAACCCAGGGCTTCAACACCCGCGCCGTGCACGCCGGCCAGGCCTTCGAACCCCGCACCGGCGCCGTCGTCCCTCCGCTGCACTTCAGCTCCACCTACGCGCAGGATGGCATCGGCGGGCTCCGCGACGGCTACGAGTACGGCCGCGGCACCAACCCCACCCGGGACTCCCTGCAGGAACAGCTTGCCGCGCTCGAGGGCGGCAGCCACGCGTTCTCCTTCAGCTCCGGCCTGGCGGCGGAGGATTCGCTGATCCGTGCCCTGACCCGGCCCGGAGACCACATTGTGCTCGGCAACGACGCCTACGGCGGCACGTACCGGCTCATCAGCCGCGTGCTCGGCGACTGGGGCATTGGCAACACCCCCGTGGACATGGCGGACCTGGCCTCGGTCAGCAAGGCCGTGGCCGCCAACAAGACCCGCTTCGTCTGGGTAGAGACCCCCTCCAACCCGCTGATGAAGATCACGGACATCGAGGCCCTCGCCAAGGTGGCGCACGACGCCGGTGCCCTCCAGGTGGTGGACAACACCTTCGCGTCCCCCTACCTTCAGACCCCACTCGCCCTGGGTGCGGACGTGGTGGTCCACACCACCACCAAGTACATCGGCGGCCACTCCGACGTTGTGGGCGGCGCCATTGTGGTCAACGATGCGGAACTCGCGGAGAAGATCGGCTTTGTCCAATTCGCCGTGGGCGCGGTGTCCGGCCCCATGGACGCGTTCCTCACCACCCGAGGCCTGAAAACCCTGGGCGTGCGCATGGACCGGCACAGCGACAACGGCCAGGCCGTGGCCGAATGGCTGCTGGAGCGCCCTGAGGTGGAAGCCGTGCTGTACCCGGGCCTGCCCACGCACCCCGGCCACGAACTGGCCAAGAAGCAGATGAAGAAGTTCGGCGGCATGGTGTCCGTCCAGTTCAAGGGCGGCGAGGCGGCGGCACGCACGGTCGCGGAAAACACGTCCGTGTTCACCCTGGCAGAGTCGCTGGGCGGCATCGAATCCCTGATGAACTACCCGTCGGAGATGACCCACGCCTCGGTCAAGGGCACCGAACTGGCCGTTCCCGTCAACCTGATCCGGCTGTCCTGCGGCATCGAGGACGTCGAGGACCTCATCGCGGACCTCGAGCACGCCTTCACGTTCATCCGGTGACCGCAACTTCCCCTGCACTGGCATCCGGCACCACCCGCGGCTGGATCGCGACGGCGGGCGGTGCTGCCGCCGTCGTCCTTGCCCTCGTGGTGCTGTACTCCGCCTACATCCCGCTGATGAACGACTTCGAGGTGTACTACTACGGCGGCAGCCGCGTGCTGCAGACCGGCGAGTCCGGCGCCCATGAGCTCTACGCACCGCGGGACGGCCTGCCGTTCACCTACCCGCCGTTCGCCGCGCTGCTGTTCGCCGGGCTCGCGCTGCTGCCCATGGGCACCAGCAGCCTGGTCTTCAGCACGACGGCGCTGGTGGGGGCCGCCGTCGTGGCAGCTTGGCTGGCCCGGCACTACTTCGGCCTCCGCAGCTGGCGCACATCGTTCGCCGACTGGCGGTTCCGTACTGTTGCCCTGGCGGGTACTGCGGCCATCCTGCTGCTGGGACCATGGCGGGACACATTCGATTTCGGCCAGATCAACATCATCCTGATGGGCCTGATCCTGGCCGACTTCGCGCTTCACGGGAAAGACCGGGCGGGGGAGCTGAGGTGGCCGGCAGGGCTGCTGATCGGCATCGCGGCCGGTATCAAACTCACGCCGCTGGCTTTCGTCCTGTACTTCCTTGTTCGGCGCGACTTCAAGGCCCTCGGCGTGATGTCGGCCGGATTCTTCGGTTCCATCGCCTTTGCCTGGGCGGTGCTGCCCAACGCCTCGCTGACCTTCTGGACCAAGATTTTGCCGGACACCGGCCGGATCGGCGGGCCCGCCTATCTGGACAACCTCTCCGTCAAGGGGCTCCTGCTCCATGTGGGCCTGCCCGACTAGGGCTTAACCAGCGTGCTCTGGCTGGTGCTGTCCCTGGGACTTGCCGTGCTGCCCGCACTGGTCATCACATGGGCCGTGGCTGCCGACGAGAACTTTGTGGCCGTCTCCGCCACCGCCGTGCTGATGCTGCTGATCAGCCCCGTCTCCTGGTCCCACCACTGGGTCTGGATGGCGGTGGCGCTGCCGTCCATGGCCTTCGCGATGCACCGGGTGCCGTCCCGCAGCGGCAAAATGCGGCTGTACGGCTGGATCGTTGTGGCTGTTTCGGCCGTCGCGTTCTACCTCACGCCCAAGTACCTGGCCATGATGGCCGGCGCCAATGAATGGGGCAAGGATCCGCAGACCCAGTTGCAGCTTGCCGTCACCAGTCTGGGCGTCCTCTGCGGCGTGGCGCTGCTGGCGTACTGGGCGGTGGCCTACAGCCCGTCACGCCGGAAGCCTGGCTTTCTCAAGAAAGTTAGCTAGGGTGCGTCCATGGCACTCCGATCCGACTGGTCCACGCGCAACTGCAGCATGGCCCGTGGCCTGGACATCCTGGGCGACCCCTGGAGCATGCTGGTGCTCCGCGAGGTCTTCTTCGGCAACGGTCGCTTCGACGCCATGAAGTCCCGGCTGGCGGTGGCCGATTCCGTGCTCACCAAGCGACTGTCGGGCCTGGTCGAAGCCGGACTGCTCGGCAAAAGAGCGTATTACGGCGATGGACGCACCCGCCAGGAGTACGTCCTGACTCCCAAGGGCGAGGATGCCCTCCCGGTCCTGAACGCTGTCGTGATGTGGGCGGAAAAGCACCTTCCTGCCCCCTCCGAGCAGGCCCACATGTACGTGATCCACTCCGGCTGCGGCCAGCGGACCAGTTCAGCGGATACGTGTACCGAATGCGGGGAGCGGCTCACCGCCGCCAACACCAGCTGGCACAGCCTCACCCGTTCAGAGGCTCCCGTGGAACTTGCCACGGCCGCCGCGCCCCCAGCCGATGGGCCGGCCACCACGCGGGACGGCGCTGCAGTATGAGCGCCACGCAAGCGCCCTCCCGACGCCGGCTCCACCCCGCGTGGATCGTGGCAGCCGTCGCCTTCCTGGCCCTCGTCGGCGCCGCAGGATTCCGGGCGGCCCCTGGGGTCCTGATGGTGCCGCTGCAGCAGGAATTCGGCTGGTCCACCACTGTCCTCTCGGCAGCTGTCAGCATCAACCTGGTGCTCTTTGGCCTGACCGCCCCCTTTGCCGCCGCCCTGATGGAACGGTTCGGGATCCGAGCCGTAACGGCCACGGCCCTGGTGCTGATCGGCGCGGGCAGCGCGCTCACCGTGCTGGTCAACCAGTCCTGGCAGATCCTGCTCACGTGGGGGCTGCTCATCGGCCTCGGCACGGGCTCCATGGCGCTGGTCTTCGCCGCCACCATCGCCAACACCTGGTTCGCCAAAAGCCGCGGCCTGGTCATCGGCATCCTCACCGCCGGAAGCGCAGCGGGCCAGCTGGTCTTCCTCCCGTTCATCGCCATGCTGGCCCAGGATCCGGGCTGGCGGCAGGCGTCACTGCTCATCGCAGCCGGTGCCCTCGCGGTGGTTCCGCTCGTGCTGAAGTTCCTCAAGAACTCACCGGCCGACGTCGGCGTGCTGGCTTACGGCGAGACGGCGCCTGAGGAGGGAACGGCTGAGCCGTCCGCGGCTGAGCCGGAGGCTGGGCGGAGCAGCAACGCCGCGGTCCGGGCACTCCAGGTCCTGAAACGGGCCAGCAGGGTCCGCACGTTCTGGGCGCTCGTGGCGGGCTTTGCGATCTGCGGCGCCACAACGAACGGCCTGATCGGCACCCACTTTATCCCGTCCGCCCACGACCACGGCATGGCAGAAACCACGGCGGCAGGCCTGCTGGCCGTCGTCGGGATCTTCGACATTGTGGGGACCATCGCGTCGGGTTGGCTGACCGACCGGTTCAACCCACGGATCCTGCTGGCCTTGTACTACCAGTTCCGCGGGATCGGGCTGCTGGTGCTGCCGCTGCTCCTCAGTGCCACCGTCCAGCCGAGCATGATCGTCTTCGTCGTGATCTATGGCCTGGACTGGGTGGCCACCGTGCCACCCACGGCAGCCATCTGCCGCAAGACCTTCGGAGCGGACGGCAGCGTGGTGTTCGGCTGGGTCTTTGCCGCCCACCAGTTGGGCGCCGCGGCCGCAGCGCTGGGCGCCGGAGCCATCCGCGATGCCACCGGCCAGTACACCTACGCCTGGTTCGGCGCCGCAGCCATGTGCACCATAGCCGCCGTCATCAGTGCCACCATCCGCAAGGACGCGGCCGCGCGGGAGCCGGAACCCGTAGCTGCTGCCTGAACACTGTCCCGGCACCTGCCGGGAATCGTCGCCATGCATATGTAGTATGTAGCTACGGCCAGCCGCCGTTCCAATGATGCAACTTACGGACAAGGCCTGCCTGCAGCTAGAGCGACCTTGGGGGACAACAGATGGCAAAGCCTGACCTGGATTTATCGGCCGTCAACACAGCTGGGCCGTCGAAGGCCCCCGGCCCACGACTGTGGGGGCCGGCGCTGGGGAGGACAGCAGCCCTGTGGATGCCCGCCGTCGTTGTCGCGGTGCTGGCCTGGTTCCTGTTGGCCGGGTGGAACAAACAGGGCCTCGATTTCAGTGTGTACTGGCATGGCGGCAAGATCCTGAACGACGCCGGCATGGCCGCCTCAGACCTGTATGGTCCGAACGTTGAATGGGCCGGCGGTCCGGGGCTGCCGTTCACTTACCCACCCTTCGCGGCGCTCGTCTTCAGCCTCCTTGCAAGGCTCCCTGAACCGTTCGCCCTCCAACTCTTCAACGCTGCCGGTGTGGCCGTGGCCGCGTGGCTGTCACTCCTGGCCGTGCGCTATTGGAACGCCAAGCCGGACTGGCGCCGGACGTTCGAATCGCCACGCAGCCGGTGGATCGCTGCAGCCGCCCTCCTGGCGATGCTGACCCTCGGCCCCTGGCGGGAGACGCTGGCGTTCGGCCAGGTCAACATCCTCCTGATGGGCCTTATGGCCGCGGACCTGTTGTCGCGGAACCACCGCTGGAACCGGAGCATGCCGGGGAGCGGGTTCCTGGTGGGCGTCGCTGCCGGTATCAAGCTGACGCCCCTGGTGTTCGGGCTCTACTACCTCGTCCGCAAAGACTGGCGCGGCCTGGCCAACATGGGCGCCGGCTTCGCGGCCACTGTGCTCCTCGGCTGGCTCCTCCGCCCCGCCGAGTCACTGCAGTTCTGGCTGGAGATCCTGCCGGACACGTCGCGGATCGGCGGGGCCGGCTACGTGGACAACCTCTCAATCAAGGGTGCGCTGCTGCACTTCGGTGTCCCGGCGTCCGCGGTCACTGTTCCCTGGATCCTCCTGAGCCTGCTGGTGGTGGCTTTGGCCGCCGCCGTTATAAGGCTCGCCTCCGACCAGGGCGCCCGCGTAGTGGCCATGTCCGCCACCGCTTTGGCCATGCTGCTGATCAGTCCCGTCTCGTGGTCCCACCACTGGGTTTGGGTCGCTGCCATCCTCCCCGCCTTTGCCTGGACGCTGCGGGAAACCCCGGAGCGCTGCCGGCGCCTGCGCACGGGCATGACAACGGTGCTGCTGCTCTCGGTCCTGGTGTTCTTCTTCTCGCCGAAATCCATCGGCATGGCGTTCGACGCCGAGAACCTGGACGTCCAGACACCGGCACTGTGGAGCCTGGCCTCCAGCGCCGGAGTTTTCTGCGCGGCAGCGGTCCTGCTGTGCTGGCTGGCGGTCCTCCGCGGCGGCGCCCTGGCCCCTGCCGAACTGCCGGCGGAAGTTTCGGCCGGGTCCCCGCTCGAAACGCCGGCCGAGCCGGCGGCGGAAGCTGCCGTCGCGGGGCCCGCGGCGCCCCCGGCAGCGGTCCGCTACTAGGCTGGTCAGATGGAATCCACCCCCGTTGAGTCCACAGCCGTTGAGCCAACCCCGCGGAAGGCAGCACTGGTCACCGGGGCGGGCAGGCTTGCAAGCATCGGCGCAGGCATCGCCCGCCAACTGGCAGCCGATGGCTGGGACCTGGTCCTGAGCTACTGGCACGACTACGACACCCGGATGCCGTGGGGAAGCCAGCCCGACGACGTCGTCCGCCTCACCGCCGAGCTCGAAGCGATCGGCGCCCGCGTCCACGCCGTTCCGGCCGACCTGCAGGATCCCGCTGCCCCGGACCGGCTCGTTGCCGAAGCCAACCAGCTCGCCGGACCGCTGGCCGCCATGGTGCTCAGCCACGCCGAGTCCGTGGATTCAGGCGTCATGGACACCACCGTGGAAGCATTCGAGCGCCACTTCGCCGTGAACACCCGGGCAAACTGGCAGCTCATCGCCGCCTTCGCCCGGCAGGCCACCGACGACGGTGGCGCGATCGTGGCGCTGACCAGCGACCACACCGCTTTCAACCTGCCCTACGGCGCCTCGAAGGGTGCCCTGGACCGGATCGTGATGGCCGCGGCCCGGGAGCTGGGGCCGCTGGGCATTTCGGCCAATGTGCTCAACCCAGGGCCGATCGATACCGGCTGGATGGACCAGGGAGTGCGGGAGCAGCTCACCCGCCAGCAGCCGGGCGGCCGCCTCGGCACCCCGGCCGACGTCGCCGGCACCGTGGCCTTCCTGGTGTCCCCGGCAGGCCGCTGGGTCTCGGGCCAGCTGATCAAGTCCGACGGCGGCTTCTCGGCGTAGGTGCCCTGCCGCACTTTGCTCGCGGTTTAACGGAACGCGCCGAAGCCGGTGATGTGCTGGCCCAGCACCAGGGTGTGGACCTCGTCCGTGCCCTCATACGTGCGGACCGACTCCAGGTTGGCGGCATGCCGTAGCGGCGAATAGTCCAGTGTGATGCCGTTGCCACCCAGGATAGAGCGGGCTTCCCGGGCGATCGCCAGGGCCTCCCGGACATTGTTGAGCTTGCCCAGCGAGACCTGCTCCGGCTTCAGGGCCCCGGCGTCCTTGAGCCGGCCCAAGTGCAGGGCCAGCAGGGTGCCCTTCTGGATTTCCAGCAGCATGTTCACCAGCTTCTCCTGCGTCAGCTGGTACGCGGCCAGCGGCTTGCCGAACTGGAGCCGCTCCTGCGAATACGCCAGGGCAGCCTGGTACGAGTCGCGGGCAGCCCCCATCGCGCCCCAGGCGATGCCGTACCGGGCCTCGTTCAGGCAGGTGAACGGTCCGCGCAGGCCGCGGGCAGCCGGGAGCAGGGCCTCCGGTCCCAGCCTGACGTCGTCGAACACAACATCGCACTGGATGGAGGCGCGCATGGACAGCTTCTGCGTGATGGGCGTGGCGGTGACGCCCGGTGTTCCGGCCGGCACCAGGAAACCGTGGACGCCGTCGTCCGTCATGGCCCACACCACCATCACCCCGGCCACTGACGCCAACCCGATCCAGCGCTTCGCGCCATCCAGCACCCAGCCTGCCCCGTCCCCGGTGCCGTCGCGGCGGGCGAACGTGGCCATCGACGACGGGTCCGAACCGGCGGTGGGCTCAGTCAGGGCGAAACAGCCAATCACCTCGCCGGCAGCCATCCGGGGGAGCCATTCCTGTTTCTGGTCCTCCGATCCCCATTTGTGGATCGCCGTCATGGCCAGCGACCCCTGCACCGAGACGAAGGTCCGGATGCCGGAGTCGCCGGCCTCCAGTTCCATCGCCGCGAGGCCGTATTCGACGGCGGACCGGCCCGGGCAGCCATAGCCCTCCAGGTGCATCCCCAGGACGCCGAGCTCGCCGAGCTCCGGAGCCAGCTCCAGCGGGAAGACGGCGTCCTCATACCAGCGCGCGATGTCCGGTCTGATCCGCTGGTCGGTGAAGTCGCGGATTTTCTGGCGGAGGGACAGTTCCTCCGCGCTCAGGAGGGAATCGAGGGCAAGGACGTCGGAAGGATCCGGCGCGGCGGGCACTTCGGCGGGAAACTC
>JBKKDH010000342.1:0-11951 GCA_046708445.1 Arthrobacter sp. | reverse complement strand
AGCAGGATATCGGCAGCCAGCTATATACTTCAGACGGTGTCAAGCATGCTGAGGGGGCTGTAATGAGTGATCCACGTGTGGGCCTGGTTATTGAAGACGACCAGGATATCCGGGAACTGGTGCGCACGGTGTTGACGCAGGCAGGATTTGACGTGACTGTCGCCGGAAGCGGAGCTGAGGGTGTCCTGGCGGCCAAGACGTTGAATCCTGACGTCATCACGCTGGACCTGGGGCTTCCGGACATCGACGGGTTTGAAGTCTCAAGCCAGATCCGCGAATTTTCCGACGCGTACATTGTGATGCTGACGGCCCGCACTGATGAACTGGACACCCTGATCGGCCTGGAATCCGGTGCCGACGATTACCTGACCAAACCCTTCCGCCCCCGGGAGCTGCGGGCCCGTGTGGCCGCGATGATGCGGCGCCCGCGGGCCGCCGCGGAGCCCGCGGATGCCGCAGCCGCCACCGACGCGGCCAACGGTGCCGAGCCGAATGCGAACGGCCGGGGCAATTACGCCCACAACGGGCTGGACCTGAGCTACGCGTCGCGCTCCGTGACGGTGGACGGGGAGGAACTGAACCTGACGCGCACCGAGTTCGAACTCCTGTACGCCCTCCTGGAGGCTGGCCGGACTGTCCGGACCAAGTCCGATCTGGTGCGGCGCCTCAGGGACGAGGATTACGACGTCGGCAGTTACATCAGCGAGGCCGACGAACGGTCGGTGGAAGTCCACATGGGAAACCTGCGGAAAAAGCTGGGCGATTCGCCGCAGCGTCCGCGTTGGCTTCAGACGGTGCGGGGTGTTGGTTACCGGCTGGCGCCGGTCGAGCGCTGAGCCTGGAGGCGGTGCAGGGTCTGCCGGCTGCACTGGTTGATGGGTTTGAGGTACGCCGCCGCGAGCTGGGGAAGGGCAACAGCTACGTCGCTGTGGGCTGAGTCGCTGCGGATGGCGCTCTCCAAATCCAGGGCCAGCCCGGCTAGCCGCTCCGCTCCCACCATCTGGCTTGAGGTCTTGAGGCTAAGGATGGCGTCCACGGCGCCGTCCAGGTCGCCAGTGGTCAGGGCCAGGCGCAGCCGGCCAATCCGATGCGGAAGATAGTCGATGAAGTTCCCCACAAAGACCGTGCAGTAGCCTTCATCCTCGTCCAGTTCCTCCCGCAACCTGTCCAGGACGGATTGGTCCACCAGCGGCCGCCCGGCATCATCAGACTGCGTCATGACCGTCCTTTCCGCTGGGGCCTCCCGCTCCGGAAATGCGGCGGTGGCTTGAGGCATCTTTCCTTCTTCAGATTAGGTCTGTTCCCCCGCCCGGTAAGGGTTTTGGAAAAGAATTGTGGCTTTCTTGATGAGACTGCGGTTTTTCCATTTAGGATCAAAGCCAGTGCGGCCAGCACTTCCTGTTTGTGGCCCAGGGCCACGTCTCGGTTGGGGGATTGATTGCCTTGTTCCGCACGTTGAAAACCGTGGTTCTCTCGCTTGGCGTGGGTGCCGCTTTGGCCCTGGCAGGCATCCAACCTGCCCAGGCGGCGCCCGCGGCGGCGCAGATCGCGCTGAATCCCACGCAAGGCCCGGCAGGTTCTGCCGTCACGGTTTCCGGTACCGGTTTCAAGGCCTCCACCACCGGGACGGTCATCGCGGGGTCTACAACCTTTTCCTTCAGGACGACGGCGGCCGGCGCCTTCAGCGCCGGTATCACGATTCCCGCCGTCGCACCGGGGAACCTGACCATTACTGCCAAGACCTCTTCGGTCAAGGCGACGGCCACCTTCGCAGTTGCGGCTAGCCCAGTGCCTCAACCGCCGGTGGTCAGCACGGACCCGTTCCGCTTTGGAGTGGCCACCCCAGGCGGTCCACTCGCCGCAGCCGAACTCGACGAAGTGTCGCAGCTTGCCGGTGAGAGCCCTTCGATGGTGCTGTTCTACAAAGATTTCCTCCAGGCTCCGCCCGTCGCCGAGCTCGATGCCGTCCGGGCACGCGGGGCAGTTCCGCTCCTTACGTGGGAGCCGTGGGCCTGGGGCGGCGGCGGATTGGAGCAGCCCGCCTACTCGCTGGACCGGATTGCCGCAGGTGATTTCGACGCGCGGATCCTCGAGTGGGGACAGGCCCTGGCAGCCTGGGGCCATCCCGTGATGCTCCGTTTCGCCCACGAAATGAACGGCAACTGGTACCCCTGGTCCGAAGGCGTCAACGGAAACCAAACCGGCGACTACGCCACGGCCTGGCGGCACGTCCATGATGTGGTGGCCTCCACAGGCGCCAGCAACGTCCAATGGGTGTGGTCGCCCAACGTCCCGTACTGGGGTTCCACCGACCTGGCTGGTCTTTATCCGGGTGCGGCCTATGTGGATATTGTGGCTTTGGACGGCTACAACTGGGGGACGTCCGCCGCGTGGAGCAGTTGGATCCCGCCGCAGGACCTGTTTGCTCCCGGCATTGCCCAGCTCCGCAGCCTTGCGCCCGGAAAGCCAATCCTCATCGCTGAGACCGCCTCCAGCGAAGCTGGCGGCTCGAAGGCGGCCTGGAACACGGAACTGGTTTCCTACCTGTCTGCCCAGCCGGATGTGATGGGGTTTGTGTGGTTCCACTTCCAGAAGGAAGCCGACTGGCGCATCAACAGCAGCGCTTCCTCCACGTCCGCCTTCAGCTCGGCATTGCTGGCCAGGCGGAGTTAGCGGGGACTTCGGAGTTAGCGGGGTTTTCGTCGCTGGCCGGGGCGGGAAAGGCACACGTTCCTCCCCGATAGCTGATCCGCGGGCCGCTCGATCGGGGCCATCGGATTCCATCCTTGCCGCCGCTACGCAATATGGACGGCGGCAAAGGATCAAGATCGCCTCAAGTTCCCTTCCGGTGGCTTACGGCGCCGCCCAGGAACCGGACGAGCTGGGCCTCGAGGGCGGATCCGTCCTTCAGCTCACATTCCCACACGGTCAGAACCTCCCACCCGGCGTCCTCCAGCTGCCGGCGCTGATCGGCGTCGCGGGTCCGGGTACGGGTGCGCTTGGCTTCCCAGAAGTTGGCGTTCGCCTTGGGGGCGTGCTGGCCCACCCTGCAGTCATGGAAATGCCAGAAACAGCCGTTGACGAAGATGACCTTGCGGCGGCCTGCGAAGACCAGGTCCGGGTTGCCCGGCAGGCGGCCCTTGCCCGCCCGTCCGTGCAGGCGGTAACGGTAGCCCTTGGCATGGAGGAGGCTGCGGACCAGCAATTCCGGCTTCGTGTCCTTGCCCCTGATCCGGGACATGTTCCAGCTTCGCTGCTCGGGGGTCAGCCTGTCCGCCATAAGTCCAGTCTAGGCAGCCCTTAGATGTCGCGCTCCGGCTGCTCCCCAAGCTGGAAATGCCGGCCGCTCACTGATGTGGGCACGATCTCGACGTAGAAATCCTTGAGCGTGGGGACCCAGGTTTTGAGCCCCAGCTCCTCCACCGCGGCGAGCTCCAGCGAGTTGGTCAGGACACGGGCCGTTCCCCGCAGGACCACGGACCACGCTTCGTCGGACAGGATGCCGTCGGTTTCAAACAGGACCCTGGAGTTGATGGTGAGCTGGGCCAGCTTGTTCCCGGGCGCCGTCCGGAGGTAGATCTTCCGCTCCGAGGTCAGGTAGTTGACGGGGAAAATGTCGGGCTCGCCCGCTACTGATACCACCAGCCGGCCGTGCTTAGTGGCGTCGAGAAGCTTCCAGCACTGCCCGTCGTCGAGTTCCAGGACAGGGTTGCCATCGGTGTGGGTAAACATCATGGGACCCATTGTTCTACGATCTGTAGAAAATGGCTAGGTCTTGGGCGAAGTCCATCGTTTCGGCAGAGAACTTGTTGACACGTGAAGTCAAGAATTAACAACACAGTCAAGATGTAACTGCGGGGAAACAATGCCGTGACAGGCCTGTCTTGCTGGCTGGCTACGGTCAAAGGAGAAGTTCCACCGACTTCCTTCCCGCAGCGAAAGCGACGAACCCATGAGCAATGACCTGGAGAGTACCCAGATACTGGACCCGACGGCGGCCGGCCCCGCCGCCGTCGTCCGCGGTACAGGGCAAACCACGACGGCGGGCAACGCCGCCGCCCTCAGTGCCACCAAGGAAAGCCTGGAGGATTACACCCTCCGGTTCGCTCCACGTTCATACCGCAAATGGAGTGCGGGCGTGGTGGCCACCAGCGCCCTGGGCGGCATCGCATACCTGGCGGACTTCTCCATCGGTGCGAACATCGGCATTGCCTACGGCACCACAAACGCGATCTTCGGAATCCTGGTGGCGGCCGTCATCATTTTCGCCACCGGCTTTCCGCTTGCCTATTACGCGGCGCGGTACAACATCGACCTAGACCTGATCACCCGTGGATCCGGCTTTGGCTACTACGGATCCGTGGTCACCAACGTCATTTTTGCCACCTTCACGTTCATCTTCTTTGCGCTGGAGGGGTCCATCATGGCGCAGGGCCTGGAGCTGGGACTGGGGGTCCCGCAATGGCTGGGGTATGCGGCTTCCACCGTGATCATCATTCCGCTGGTGATCTACGGCATGAACACCCTGGCCAAGCTGCAGGTGTGGACTACTCCGCTGTGGCTGCTGCTCATGGTGGTTCCGGTGTGCTATCTGGTCATCTCCCACCCGGACAGCATCGACAGCTTCTTTGCCTATGCCGGTGAATCCGCAGCCGTTGGGCCCAATCTAGCTTCCGTGATGCTGGCTGCCGGCGTCTGCCTGTCGCTGATGGCACAGATCGCCGAGCAAATCGACTACCTGCGGTTCATGCCGCCGCGCACCAGGGCCAACAGGGGCGCATGGTGGCGGGCAGTGATCCTCGCCGGGCCGGGCTGGGTGATCTTCGGCGCGATCAAACAGATTGTGGGCATGTTCATCGCCATCTACCTGATCGCCACCCTCGACCCCGCGGCGTCGGTGCACGCAAATGAGCCCGTCCATCAGTTCCTGGGCGTGTACCAGGAGATGATGCCGGGCTGGCTGGCCATGACGCTGGCTGTGGTGCTGGTGGTCATTTCGCAGATCAAGATCAACGTCACCAACGCCTACTCGGGGTCGCTGGCCTGGACCAACAGCTTCACACGCATCACCAAGACCTATCCGGGCCGCATGGTGTTTGTAGTGGTCAACCTGGTCATTGCGCTGATCCTGATGGAAGCCAATATGTTCGACTTCCTCAACACCATCCTGGGGTTCTACGCCAACTGCGCCATGGCCTGGGTGGTCACCGTGGCGTCCGATATTGCCATCAACAAGTACCTGCTGAAGATCTCACCGAAGACGGCGGAGTTCCGCCGAGGCATGCTCTACGCGGTGAACCCGGTGGGATTTGTCTCCATGCTGGTCTCTGCTGGGATCTCCATCGCCGTCTTCTTCGGGGCGTTCGGGGCCGCCATCCAGCCCTTTTCTCCGATCTTCGCCGTGGGGCTGGCCCTGGTCCTCCCTCCGGTCCTGGCGCTTGCCACCAAGGGCAAGTACTACCTGCGGCGCACCGACGATGGCATTGACCTGCCGATGTTTGACGCCGACGGGAACCCGAGCAACCACAAGCTGCCCTGCCACGTCACCGGGCTGGAGTTTGAGCGTCCGGACATGATCCGCTCGGCCCAGGATGGGCCCGACGGCGAGCCCCAGTATGTGTCCTCCCTGGCCCTGTCGACCGACAAGACAGGGAAGTTGGTTTTGCCGGCGCAGAGGTAGCTGTTGAGTACTCCCCGGGCGGCCTGTGCACGAGCGCACGGGCCGCCTGTGTTCCCGCTCACATCCGGAATAGTTGCAGACGCCAGCCAGTTGGGCAGAGCAGTACCACTTCATTTCTGAAAGGAACTGCGCATGCTGTTTTCCCCACTGACTCTCGGCGAGATCGAACTTCCCAACCGACTGGTGATGGCGCCGCTTACCCGCCTCCGCTCCGGCGAGGAAGGTGTGCCCGGCCCGCTCGTCGTCGAGCACTACCGCCAGCGCGCATCCCTGGGGCTCATTGTCAGCGAGGGCATCTACCCCAGCCCAGCCGGCCGTTCCTACCCGGGCCAGCCCGGGCTGGTCACCGAGCAGCAGATCGCCGCATGGAAGAAGGTCACCGACGCCGTTCACGCTGAAGGCGGCCGGATCTTTGCGCAGGTCATGCACGGCGGACGCGTGTCCCACCAGGACATTACGGGCGGCCACCGCATCGTGGGCCCGAGCGCCGTCGCCATCGAGGGTGAAGTCCGCACCCCGGCCGGCAAGAAGCCCTACCCCGTCCCGCACGCCCTCACCTCCGACGAGCTTCCCGTCATCATGGCTGAGATCGTCACGGCCTCCAGCAACGCGATCGAGGCCGGCTTCGACGGAGTGGAACTGCACTCGGCCAATGGCTACCTGCTACACGAATTCCTGGCGCCCAACTCCAACGTCCGCGACGACAGCTACGGCGGATCCCCGGAAAACCGCGCCCGATTCGTCATCGAGACCGTCAACGCCGTTGTCGCAGCACTGGGCGCCAACCGTGTGGGCATCCGCGTCTCGCCGGAGCACAACGTGCAGGGCATCGCCGAAACGGACGTGGCGGACGTCCGCGCAACCTACGAGGTGCTGCTTGACAGCATTGCACCGCTCAACCTTGCCTACCTGAGCATCCTCCACCACGAGCCCAGCGGCGAGCTGGTCCAGGACCTCCGCGCACGCTTCGACGGGACTTTCCTGGTGAACACCGGCTTCGGAGTTGTCACCACCCGTGACGAGGCAGTCGCCCTGGTGGCAGACGGCCACGCCGACGCCGTGGTGGTGGGCCGCCCGGCCATCGCCAACCCGGACCTCGCCCGCCGCTGGAAGGAAAGCCTCCCGCTCAACGAGCCGGACGCGTCCACGTTCTACGGTGAGGGTGCCAAGGGATACACCGACTACCCCGCGTACCAGGGCTAATAACTACAAACGACGACGGCGGCACCCGCCTGGGTGCCGCCGTCGCTGGCTGCTCGGTGTGCTGTCCCGGCAGCGCGCGCCAAAAAACCATCCGACGGTTGTTTTGGCTCATTTTCAAGAGTGGCCCGCCTGGATCCTTGAGGTCCCGGGCGGTGATCCCAGAATACTCCACCGAATGGATTATCGCTAGGGCTCGACTTGCACGTGCCGGCGTCGGGGAACCCGGCTTGGAAGATAGGCTGGAGCGCATGACTGACCCCGCTTTCGAAGCAGCGTTCCGGGCCGCGCAAAAGAGCCTCGGTGAAGGTGGCATCCCGATTGGGGCAGCGCTGGCGCGCGGTGGTGAGGTCATAGCCGCCGGGCATAACCAGCGTGTCCAGCATAACGATCCGATTGCGCACGGCGAGACGTCCGCCCTGAGGACCGCCGGACGCCAGCGCAGCTATAGGAACACGGTCCTCTACACCACCCTGGCGCCCTGCGCCATGTGCACCGGGACCATCATCCAGTTCAAGATCCCAAAGGTAGTGGTCGGGGAGGCGCAGACGTTCCCGGGCGAGTTCGATCTCCTCAGGTCACGCGGTGTGGAGGTGGTGGTCCTGAACGACCAGCGCTGCGTTGACATGATGCAGGCCTTCCAGCGCGACAACGCTGAACTGTGGGCCGAGGACATCGCCGAATAGCTCGCTAGAGGAATGCCTCGCGGCCTGTTCCCTCGCGCATCACCAGCTTGCCGTCCTCGATGGAAACCAGCATGCTCTTGGGTTTTCCGCTCACTTTGAGGATGCCTTTCAGGCCCCTGTTGGTGACCTCCACGCCCACCTGCGCCCCTTTCGCGGGCAACTCCACTGATGCTTCGAACGCTTCCCCCAGAAGGGGGTTGGTGGAAACTCCGACGTCGCGACGGACCTCCTTGCCGTTGACCATTACGGTGATGTTGGCCTCGTCGAATCCTTCCTGAAAGACGATGAGCAGTTCCCGCATGGTGGCCTCTTCCTCGAGAATGATTACCGGTGACGGCAACTCCACTACAGCACTTCAGGGCCCGTAGCGGAATACCCGGCCCCGAGCGGCGCCTTGGTTGGGGCCTTCGCTGGAGACCGTCAGACCCGTAGGGCAAAATGTTCTGGTGACCCAACTTCCGCATGCCCCGTCCGCACCCGCATCCGCCTCAACACCGGACAGTGCCATTTACGCCCAGATCGCCGCGGAGCTTGGTGTGAAAACCTGGCAGGTCAAGGCGGCTGTGGAACTGCTCGACGGCGGGTCCACCGTGCCCTTCATCGCCCGGTACCGCAAGGAAGCCACCGGGACCCTGGATGACACGCAGCTCCGCGACCTCGACGAGCGCCTGCGCTACCTCCGCGATCTGGAGGACCGCCGTCGTACGGTCCTTGAGGCGATTGCCGCACAGGGGCAGCTGACACCCGAACTGCAGGCGGCCATCCTTGCCGCAGACACGAAATCACGGCTGGAAGACATCTACCTTCCCTTCAAGTCCAAAAGGCGCACCAAAGCCCAGATCGCCCGGGAAGCCGGGTTGGAACCGCTCGCCGACGCGCTCCTGAAGCGGCCGGAGCTGGATCCCGACCGCGAGGCCGCCAAGTACCTGAACCCGGAGCATTCCATTGACGACGCCGCCGCCACGCTCGCCGGAGCCCGCTCCATCCTGGTGGAGCGCGTCGCCCAGGACCCGGACCTTGCGGCCACCCTGCGGGACCGGCTCTGGACTGAGGGCCGGATGGTGTCGCGGGTCAAGAAGGGCAAAGAGGCCGAGGGGCAGAAGTTCGCCGATTATTTTGAGTTCGCGCAGGCGCCGTCGGGGATGCCCTCGCACCGCGTGCTCGCCCTGCTGCGGGGCGAGAAGGACGGCGTCCTGGAACTGGATCTTGCAGAGGCAGATCCGAATAACGACGACGCCCTCGCCGCCGCCCGCGCCCGGTACGAAAATGCGGTGGCCAAGTGCCTCGGTGTCGCCGAACGTGGTCGGCCCGCCGATGCCTGGCTGATGCAGACAGCACAGCTGGCTTGGCGCTCACGGGTGCTCGCCCGGCTGACTGCCGACCTTCGCGGACGGTTGTTTACCGCCGCCGAGGACGAGGCCGTCCGGGTGTTCGCCGCTAACCTGAGAGACGTCCTTCTTGCCGCACCTGCGGGCACCCGCGCCACCCTGGGGCTGGACCCGGGCCTGCGGACCGGCGTAAAGATTGCCGTGGTGGACGGCACGGGCAAAGTGGTCGCCACCGACACCGTGTACCCGCACGCACCGGCCCGGAAGTGGGATGAGGCCCTGGCCACGCTTGTCCGGCTGGCGCAGAAGCATAACGTTGAACTCGTGGCCATCGGCAACGGCACGGCATCCCGCGAGACTGACAAGCTGGCTGCGGAACTGATCAAGCTGCTTCCGGCCGCGGAGAAGAAACCGCAGAAACTGGTGGTCTCCGAGGCAGGGGCGTCCGTGTATTCGGCCTCGGCGCTGGCAGCCGCAGAACTGCCAGGGATGGATGTGTCCCTGCGGGGAGCCGTCTCCATCGCACGACGCCTGCAGGACCCCCTTGCCGAGCTGGTGAAGATCGATCCGAAGTCCATCGGGGTGGGGCAGTACCAGCACGACGTGACGGCGTCGAAACTGGACCGCAGCCTGGACGCGGTGGTGGAGGACTGCGTGAACGCGGTGGGCGTGGATGTGAACACGGCGTCGCCCGCGCTGCTGAGCCGCGTGGCCGGCGTCGGGCCACTGCTGAGCGAAAACATTGTGGCGTACCGGAACGAACACGGCCCGTTCGCCAAGCGCACCGACCTGAAGAAAGTGCCAAGGCTCGGCGCCAAGGCGTTCGAGCAGTGCGCGGGCTTCCTGCGGATCACCGGGGGAGCGGAGCCGCTGGATGCGTCCAGCGTGCACCCGGAGGCGTACTCGGTGGCGCGGAAGATCCTGGTGGCCGCCGGTTCGGCGCCGGCGTCGTCCCTGGATCCCCGTGAGTTCGTGGACGGGACCTTCGGGTTGCCCACCGTCCAGGACATCCTGGCTGAACTGGACAAGCCCGGCAGGGACCCGCGGCCCGCCTTTGCCGCGGCGACGTTCTCCGAAGGGATCGAGAAGATCTCGGATCTCAAGCCCGGCATGGTGCTGGAGGGGACGGTCACGAATGTGGCCGCTTTCGGCGCTTTCGTCGACGTCGGTGTGCACCAGGACGGGCTGGTCCATGTCTCGGCGCTGGCTAACCGTTTTGTGTCTGATCCGCGCGAAGTGGTGAAATCCGGCCAGGTGGTGCGGGTCAAGGTCCTGGAAGCCGATCCCGAGCGGAAGAGGATTTCCCTGACATTGAGGCTCGACGACGAACCGTCACCGTCCGGGGGCCGCGGAACCGGCGGGCGTGCAGAAGGGAGCCGCGGCGGTCCGCCGGAATCAGGCCGTGGCGCGGGCGGGCGGACGGAAGCAGGCCGTCAGGATCGCGGGAAGGCCCCGCAGTCGGCCGGCGGCCGGACAGCCGCGCCAAAGGCGGCGCCGAAGCCTGCACCGGTGAACACGGCCATGGCGGAGGCGCTTCGCAAGGCGGGACTCGGCAAGTAGTCGGTTTCGCTTCCCGCTAAGGCGCTCAAGCGAGGACGGGCGGTTCAGGCGAGCGACAGCACAAACGCGAGGACGAACCCGGCTGCCGTGCTGATGGCCACTGCGGGGCCGCCGTGCTCGTAGGCCTCAGGCATGAGTGTGTCTGCGAGTGAAGCGATGACAGCGCCGGCAGCGAACGCGATGGGCAGGGAGATTGCTTCAGGGTCGGTGCCGGACAGTGGACCGGCACCGATCACCACGGCAAACACCAGAAGGACCGCGCAGGCGAGCCACAGTCCGATGACGTTCAAAGATGAACGGCCCTGGCTGCGCATCGAGGCCGCTCCGACCAGGGCCTCGGGCAGGTTGGAGACGAAGATCGCGGCGAGCAGGGCCAATCCTCCGGTTCCCTCTCCCAGGGAAACACCGAGGGCGAGGTTTTCAGGCACACCATCCAAGGTGACTGCTGCCAGGAGCGCCATGCCGGCCGCGCCGCGGGTGGAAACCTTGGTGGCCGGCTTGTCCTCCGCGGCAGCATCTGTGTCCAGTTTGGCGCTGCCTTGGAATTCATCAGCGGGTATGGCCTGATTGCCGGGCTGGGCCCAGCGGTCCAGCAGTGCGCTGAGGACTGTGAAGACGACGGCACCGCCCAGCAGTCCAAGTGCGGCCCGAAGGATGCCACCACGCTCGTAAGCGTCCTCGAAGAGTTCAAAGGCCAGGGCGGTGATCAGGGAGCCCGCCGCGAAGGCCAGAAGGATGGCCAGCAGGCGTTTGGGCAACTCGAACCGAACGCCGATGAAGGCACCCAGAATCAGTGCACTGGATGCTATGACGCCGAACAGCAGCGACATCGTCATCCCGTCAGTATAGGAGTGGCCCGCGGGCAGGGGAACCGTAAGTTTCTCAGCGGGAACTTTCGGCGCTGAGACCTATCTGCAAGGGTGGGACCATGACCTACTTCTTGGAGTACACAGTCCCTGCCGCTTCCGATCAGGAAGAATTCGCTTTCCCCCATGATGAAATCAATCCCGGAACTACCGTTCCGCTAACGCAGACGGATGCGGACATCGTGCACGCCCCTGACCTGCCGGCACGGACGGGCATCATCGGAGCCACTGTCCCAGAAGCCAAACTCGAGGCCGAGCAGCTCATCACGCATAGCCGCGCCACTGAAGCCACCCTGTACGACGATCCGTCGAACTCGCTCCGGGCGGGCGTTGGAAGCCGAGTGGCCACCTTCAAAGAGGGGCGCGGCTGGCAGGACGCCTGACCGAAGCTTTCATTGCAGCTGCATGACCCACTCCGGCAAAGGATCTGTGGGAAGGGGCACTTCAGGGCGCAGACCACCGGACAGCGGACCTTCGGTCAGGACGTTTTCGGGCACGTCGTCTTCAGGCACGGCTGGGCCGAGTCGGTTCGGGAGCAGGCCAAGTATCTGGGTTGGCCAGTGTGGTGGTTCCCAGTCCTGGTGTTCGCTTTGGTAGTGGCGGCCGTTGGGTGAGGTCCAGCCGGGTGGTT
>JBKKDH010000341.1:0-2779 GCA_046708445.1 Arthrobacter sp. | reverse complement strand
ATCGCGGTGCAGTGCCGAGCCCTGCAGCACTGCAGCCAGCGAGAGCTCGAGGTTTTCGCGGGCCAGCTCCGGCAGCGAGTACTTGTCAGAGATGACCTCGCCCTGTTCGGTGAACTTGATCTCGCCCTCGAGCACGCCGTTCGGCTGGGCCATGATGGCGTCGTAGGTGGGTCCGCCCCCGCGGCCCACGGAACCGCCACGGCCGTGGAACAGGCGTACGCGCACACCGTGCTTGGCGGCGACGTCGCGGAGTTTCCGCTGCGTCTTGTGGATCTCCCACTGGCTGGTCATCACCCCGGATTCCTTGTTGGAGTCCGAGTAGCCGAGCATAATTTCCTGGACGTCACCGCGGAGCCGCACCAGTTCGCGGTAGGACGGGTCGGACAGCAGCTGGTCCACGATCTCCGCCGAGGCCCGGAGCTCCTCGACCGTTTCCAGGAGTGGCGCGAAGCCGATCTTGGCGTGCGGGTTCTCGCCAAAGAGGTTCACCAGGCCGGCTTCGCGGGCGAGGACGGCGGCAGCGAGGACATCGTCTGCGCCGCGGGTCATGGAAATGATGTAGGTCTCGATGACGTCGGGGCCGTAGATGCGCAGGGCGCGGCGGATCTCGCGGAAGACGTCGTACGTGCCGTCGGCCACGCCGTCGAGCTTAATGGGGTGCCCGGAGAGCGGGCGGCGTGAGGCCAGCTCCGACCCCAGCACCTCAAAGCGCTCCTCCCGGCTCAGTTCCGCATAGCGCAGGCCCGGGCCGCCGAGCCGGTCCATCAGCTGGCCGACGGCGTCGTGGTGGTGGTCGGCGTGCTCACGGATGTCCAGCGTGGCAAGGTGCAGGCCGAAGGACGCCACGGCCCGGCGGACGCGTGCCAGCGCACCGTCGGCAACGAGCGACGCCGAGTGGTTCCGGAGCGAGAGTTCAAGCAGCTCAAGGTCGGCCAGTAGCTCGTCCGTGGCGCTGTAGTCCCGGCCGTGCTCGTGCACCGCACCGGAAGCCACGCGCTTGCCCGTGTTGATCAGCTTGGCCTTGATGCAGGTGAGCTTGAGCCGGTAGGGCTCCTGGGCATTAAGCTCCAGCACGCGGCGGTCCAGGCCCGGAAGTTTTTTCAGGTCTGCGTCGATGGATTCCAGTAGCTCCTTGTCCGCGCCGGCGAGCGCGGTGGAGTTGGAGAGAATGGAGATCAGTTCATCGATCATGCCGATGCTGATGCGCACTGCGTGCTGGTTCTGGATCTGGAGGATTTCGCGGGTGACGGCCGCCGTGACGTTGGGGTTGCCGTCCCTGTCGCCGCCGATCCAGGACCCGAAGCGGATGGGCGCGTTCTGGTTGGCGAGGGTGACGCCGTGTTCGCCGAGCAGTTCCGAGAGCTCGGTCAGCATCTCGGGCATGGCGTCGGTCAGGATGCCGCCGAGGTAGTAAATGGCGTTGCGGGCCTCATCCACCGGGGTGGGCCGGACCTGGCGGAGTTCGTCCGTCTGCCACATCTGGTCAATGATTTCCGCCAGCTGGCGGTCCTGCCGGCGCCGGGCCGTGGTGCCCTCCTGGGTGGGCTGGGCCAGCACGTCGGAGAGCTTGCGGATCTTGTCCAGCACGGAGCGGCGCGAGGCCTCAGTGGGGTGGGCGGTGAAGATGGGGCGGACATCCAGCCCGTTCACCACTTCCTGCAGCACGGCCGGGCCGGCCTGCTCGGCGATGTCGGACACGGCCTTGGCCAGCCAGCCGTCCTTTTCCGCCCGGGTCCGCAGGCCGCGGACTCGGTGCACCTGCTCGGCGGCGTTGGCGAGGTGGAAGTAGAAGGCGAAGGCGCGGACCAGGTCGGTGGCCTGCTCGATGGGCAGGGAGCCGAGCAGTTCGCGGACCTGGGCGACGACGTCGTGGGCGCTCCACGGGCCGGTGGCATCTGCGCCGCCGCGGGCGGCTTCCTTGGATTCCTTGGTCAGGAGGCGTACCTGCTCCACCAGGTCCAGGAGTTCGGGCCCGTGCTGGCGCACCAGCGATTCCCCCAGCAGCGTGGAAACGCGCCGGACGTCAGCCCTCAGCTCTGCGGCAAGGTCAGTTTCGGAATTTATTGCAGTGTCAGCCATGGAAACTATCTTTCGAGGGTTCGGACTTGGCTCGTACACTGCGCTGGATACCTGTGAGCCACGTTACTAGCTAAAGATGCTACCCGCAGGTGGCCGCCTGCGGGGAATCCGTCTCAGATAGTGTCGCTGCCGTTCCGGATGTTTCATCGCACGATCCTGAAGTTGAAATCGAGTGTGCCCAGCACGCTGTAGAGGCGCAGCCACGCAGGCATCATCATTTCGGCGGCGCGGGCCGTGGTGATGTCACCAAGGTCGATGATGTCCCGGTGCCCCAGCTCCTGCAGGAGCCCGGTGACCACCGCTTTGGCTTCCGCGTCGTCGCCGGAGACAAACACGGAATGGTCCCCGCCGGCCAACCGGCCGGGATCGACCATCAGGCCCGCGTTCATCGTGTTGAGGGTCTTGACCACCCGCGCGTCCGGGAAGGAGCGCTGGATCCTCTCGCCGAGGCTGTCGGTGTTGACCGGGTTCAGCACCGGCGGCATGCCCTGGGAAAAGTCGAGTGCGTTGGATACGTCCACCAGCACTTTGCCGGAGAGGTTGGCGGATCCGGCAAAGCCCAGGGCAGCCAGCGTCCCTGCTCCCCGGGTTGCGTTGACCACCAACTCGCTGGCAGCGGCCGCCTCGGCGAACGTTTCCAGCGGAACCTCCTGGTTGGCGGCGTGCCATTCGCTGAACGGCGGGGCACCCCTGGAATCGG
>JBKKDH010000340.1:0-4050 GCA_046708445.1 Arthrobacter sp. | reverse complement strand
CACTACTACTGACCCTGTTCAGGCTCTCCACCACTAAGCTCGGCCAGTAGGCAGCCTCATTCCGGCTTAGCCCAGCTCGCCGGTACCGGCCGCGGCGAGTGGCAGGATCCGGGTCCAGAAGTCCTCGGGGATGTCCCACTCTGCGAGCCGGACGGCTTCCTCAACGCGGCCCGGTTCGGACATGCCCACAATGGTGGAGCTGACCCGCGGATCCCGGGTGGAGAACTGCAGCGCAGCGGCGGCCAGCGGTACGCCGTACTCCTTGCAGATTGCTTCCATCTGCTTGACCCGCTCGATGATTGCCGGGCTGGCCGGCCGGTAGCAGTAGTTGGGTGCCGCGTCCGGGCCCTTCACCAGCATGCCGCCGCCGAACGGGGCCGCATTGACGTACGCCACCCCGCGCTCCATCGCGTCCTGGATGAGCGGCTCGGCGGTCTGGTCCACGAGCGTGTACCGGTTGTGGCTGATGACGACGTCGAACACATCGGTGGCGAGGTACTTCAGTTCCAGGTCGATCGGTCCGCCGGCCACGCCCAGGTGCCCGATGACGCCCTGGTCACGCAGCTCGATCAGCGCCTCCAGCGGGCCGCCTGCTGCGGTGCCTTCCTCGAAGGTGATCTTCTCGGGATCGTGGAGGTACACCAGCTGGAGCCGGTCCAGGCCGAGCCGCTCGAGGCTTTCCTCCACGGAACGGCGGACCCGGTCGCCGGAGAAGTCACTGATTCCGCGGATGGGGTCCACCTTCGTGGCCACCACAACGCCCTCCGGCAGGCCGCCAGCTTCCGCGAGGGCCTGGCCAATGCGGCGCTCACTGTTCGTCTGCCCGTATTCATTGGACGTGTCGATGAAGTTGAAGGGGCCTTCGAGGACCCGGCGGATGGTGGCCACGGCGGTGTCGGTCCCCTGCGGGGCGGGATGGCTGCCCAGCGAGCTGGTGCCGACGCAGACGGCGGAAACGGACAGGCCGGTGCGGCCAAGGGTGCGGTATTTCACGGTTGTTCCTTTGCGGGGAGGCTCGGAAAAGGGTTTCTCTCCCTGTGTATTCTGCCTGCTTCGCCCGCTTGGTAGTGTGATTGTCCACACATCCAGGAGGAGCCATGACCATCAACTCACCCGAATCCCTGCCCGATGACGAGCCGCAGGACACGCCCGGCATCGCCGAACCTGAAACCAAAAAGCACGACGGCGCCGTCCCCGCCGGGCAGGATGGCGTGGGCTTGGGTGCCACAAATGAACCCAACACCTTCGAACCCGAGGAAGCCCCGGAGACGGACTAACTTCTCAGCGATTGCTCCGTAATTGCCCGATTGGTAGCTCAAAACGGCCGTTACGGAGCAATCGATGGCGGGAGGATCAGCGGCTGCGGCGCCGCAGCAGCGGATCAGCGAGCGACGGCGGCTGGTAGCCGCTGTCTGCGGCGTTCAGCGTGGTGCCGGGCGGCACGATTTCGTCGATCCGGTCCAGCACGTCGGATGACAGGCTCACCTTGTCCGCACCCAGTGCCCCCTCCCGCTGCTCCAGCGTCCGCGGGCCGATGATCGCCGAGCTCACGGCAGGGTGCTCCAGCACGAACCCCAGTGCCAGGTGGATCAGGGACAACCCGGCCTGGTCGGCAAGTTCCGTCAGCTCCAGCACCGCCTGGGTCTTGCGGGCGTTCTCCGCCGTCGACGGGTCATGCCGCGCAGGCTGCCGGACAGCCCGGCTGGACGGGACGTGGCCGCCGTCGGGCCTGACCCGGCCGGACAGCCAGCCGCCGGCCAGCGGGCTCCACGGCAGCACTCCCAACCGGTGGCGCTGGGCCAGCGGCAGGACTTCACGTTCCACGCCGCGCGCCAGGATGGAGTACGGCGGCTGCTCCGTCACCGGCCGTTCCCGGTGGCGCTCGCGGGCCACATACTGGGCCTCCACGATCTGCCCCGGCTCAAACGTGGACGTTCCGATGTAGCGGACCTTGCCCTGCCGGACGAGGTCGGACAATGCCCCCAGCGTCTCGTCGATGTCGGTGTCCGGCTCGGGGCGGTGCACCTGGTAGAGGTCGATCCAGTCGGTCTGCAGCCGGCGCAGGCTGTCCTCCACGGCGCGGATGATCCAGCGGCGCGAATTGCCGGCCTGGTTCACGTCCTCGCCGAGGCGCCCGTGGACCTTGGTGGCCAGGACCACCTCGTCGCGGCGGCCCTTCAATGCCTTGCCCACGATGGTTTCGGACTCGCCCTGGGAGTAGACATCGGCCGTGTCCACCACGTTGATGCCGGAATCGAGCGCCCGGTGTATGACGCGGATGGAGTCGTCGTGGTCCGGGTTGCCGATGGCCCCGAACATCATGGTGCCCAGGGTCAGCGGGCTGACCTTGATGCCGGTGGCACCGAGGCCGCGGTAGTCGGTCATGCGTGTGCTCCTTGAAGTTGCTGGGTGTACTGGCTCTCGGGACGGTCCAGCCCGAAATGTTCGCGCAGTGTCCGGCCGGAGTATTCGGTCCGGAAGAGGCCGCGGGACTGCAGGATGGGGACCACCTCGTCGGCAAAGGCTTCGAAGCCGCCCGGCAGCCACGGCGGCATGATGTTGAACCCGTCGGCGGCGCCGTTTTCGAACCAGCGCTGGATCTCGTCGGCAACTTGCACCGGGGTTCCGGCCACGGCATAGTGGCCGCGGGCGCCGGCGAAGCGGTGCAGCACCTGGCGCACGGTGAGGCGTTCCCGGCGGATCACATCCAACAACAGCTGGCTGCGGCTGCTCTCCCGGCCCGCGGCGGCCAGCAGCTCCTCCGGGAAAGTGTCATCCAGCTTGAGCCCGCCGAGGTCCACGCCCAGCAGCTTGCGGAGGATCCCGAGCCCGTATTCGGGCTGGGTCAGCTCGTCGAATTCCTGCCGCAGGGCACGGGCCTCGGCCTCCGTGGAACCCAGGTAGGGGCTGATGCCGGGGAGGACCAGGAGCTGCTCCGGATCGCGTCCGGCCGCGGACGCCAGGGCCTTGATGTCGGCA
Organism: Arthrobacter sp.; assembly: GCA_046708445.1. GTDB lineage: Bacteria > Actinomycetota > Actinomycetes > Actinomycetales > Micrococcaceae > Arthrobacter. Next base: position 1,071 of record JBKKDH010000340.1, on the reverse strand, counting down.
TAGAAGCCCTGCGCGCTCTGCAGGGTCTGGTGCGCGGTGAAGACGGCTTCGGCATGCTGGGCGGCGAACGCCTTGCCGTCGGCAGAGGAACCTGCCTGCACGTAAACCGGGCGGCCCTGCGGGGACCGCGGGGTGTTCAGTGGCCCTTCCACGCGGAAGTGTTCGCCCTCATGCCCGATCGCGTGGATCCGTGAGGTATCCGCGAAAACTCCCGTGCCGGCGTCGGACACCACCGCACCGTCCTCCCAGCTGTCCCAGAGCTTGCCCACCACGCGGACGAATTCGTCCGCCCGGGAGTAGCGCTCGGCGTGCGGCGGGTGCTCGTCCAGGCCGAAGTTCCGGGCCGCCCGTTCCGCGCCGGTGGTGACGATGTTCCAACCCGCGCGGCCGCCGCTGAGGTGGTCCAGCGACGCGAACAGCCGGGCCGCGTTGTACGGCTCCAGGTACGTGGTGCTCGCAGTGCCGATGAGGCCGATCCGTTCGGTGGCGACGGCGATCGCGGACAGCCAGGTGAAGGGCTCCAGCCGGAACCTGGTGGCGTACTGCACGTTGCTCTCCAGCGCCGGCCCGTCCGCGAAGAACACCGCGTCGAACTTGGACTGCTCCGCCCGCTGCGCTAGTTCCTGGTAGAACCGGATGTCCAGGACCCGGTCGGTCCGGGATGCAGGGTGCCGCCAGGCAGCCTCGTGGTGGCCGCCGGGATAGATGAAGAGGTTGAGCTTCAGCTGCCGGGGGGCCACTAGAACGCCGAACCGATCGATGCCAGTTCCGCCGTGCCCGCACCGGCAAAACGGTTAGCGGGGCGCTCAAGGCCGTAGTGCTCACGCAGCGTCCGGCCCGTGTATTCGGTGCGGAACAGGCCGCGCTCCTGCAGGATCGGCACCACCTGGTCCACAAAGGCCTCGAGCCCCGAGGGCAGCACGGGCGGCATGATGTTGAAGCCGTCCGCGGCGCCGCCGTCGAACCATTCCTGGATCGCGTCCGCCACCTGGACAGGGGTGCCGGTGAAGGTCCGGTGGCCGCGGCCGCCGCCCAGGCGGCCGATGAGTTCCCGTACGGTGAGCTTCTCGC
>JBKKDH010000339.1:0-7308 GCA_046708445.1 Arthrobacter sp. | reverse complement strand
ACATCCGGACGGTGACCGTGTCACCTGTGACCAGGGTGGCAGAGGCTTTGGCGGGACTGCCGTTCAGCCGAACGTGGCCTGCACGGCAGGCGGCAGTGGCCGCGGAACGTGTCTTGTAGGCGCGGATCGCCCACAGCCACGCATCGATGCGGACGCTGGCGGGGGAGGACGGAAGGATGGTCATGGCTGGCACCGAGTATACGGCGTGCGCCCGCTTATTCGACGGTGACGCGGACCCGCTGCACCATGTTGTTGCCCATCCCCTGGTAATTCCAGTTCTGCTCCAGGGGCTGGGTGGCTCCGGTGGCGTCCGTGGCCCGGCAGGCCAGCTCGTGCTCGCCCGGATCAGCCACCCACGGCAGCGTCCACCTGCACCAGGCGAAGGGTCCGGCCGGCTTTTCCAGCTGTGCGGCCACCCACTGGCCGTCGATCCCCACCTGAACGCCGGTCACAGCACCATGGCCGGACCATGCCCTGCCCTGAAGCATCACCGGCCCGTGCGGGAGCACCCTGTTGCGGGTGAAGAAGTCCGGGATGCCCGGCGGAACCATCAGCGAACGGACCCTGATCCGCGAAACCGGTGTGCCGGCGTCGTCCGCGCTCTCCTGGTACCGGTACGCCGGCTGCTGCTGGAACCCAGTGAACGGGTGCGTCACCACGTCGATGGACTCCAGCCACTTGACGCTGGTCATGCCGTACCAGCCCGGCACCACCAGTCGGAGGGGGTAGCCGTGCTGCGGCGGCAGGTCGCTGCCGTTCATCCGGTAGGCGAGCACGACGTCGGGACGCATCGCCTCGCGGATCGGCAGGCTCCGTGCGTAGCGCTGCCGGACGCCGCCCTGGATTCCGGCGTCGGCGCCGGTGAACACCACTTCCACGGCCTCGGGCAGCACGCCGGCCTTCCCGAGCAGGTAGGCCAGCGGCACTCCGGTCCATTCTGCCGTCCCCACCCCTTCCAGGATCCAGGGCTGGCTCAGCGGACGTGGCTTGAGCAGGGACCTGCCATTGCCCGCACATTCGAGGGTGACCGGAAGGGTGATGGCCGGGTCCTTCCTGAGCGCGGCCAGGCTCAGCTCCAGTGACCGCTCCACGGCGCCCTTGACCTGCAGGCGCCAGGACGATTCGTCGAGGTCCGGGATGTCGAAGTGTGTGAGGACGTAATGGAGCCCGGATGGCGTGATGTCACGCCGCAGCGCCTCCAGCGGCATCGAATGGTTCCGGGCAGCCAGTTGGAGCTCCTCCGGGGTCAACGGACCCGACGTGGGCGCGCCGGCCTGCGGCGCGGGGCGGGCTGACTGGCGTTGCCTGTAGATCTGCTTCATGGCCGTGCGATTCTGCTCGATGAGGCTGGAGGGTCCCCCTCTGACAGGTTTACGCCCGGGCGCACGCCTACGTCAACGGAGCGAGTGGCCCCATCCCCGGCTGGCCACGGCAAGGGCGCTACAACTGCGGGCGATCCAGGAATTCCGCCAGGCTCAGCGGCTCCCGCCCCGTCAGGGCACGCACGTCGGCGGACACCGCCGCCATCTCACCTGTTGCGATGGCCGTGTACGTACTCACCCACGCGTCCACCTGCCACGGCGGCGCCCCGTACGACGCTCGCGAGGCGTAGGCTTCCTCCACGGTTTCCGGGTGGTAGCTAATGGCCCTTCCCGTCGGCTCCCTCAGCAGCGCCGCGGCTTGGGCCATCGAGATGGCTTCGGGCCCGGTGAGGTTGTAGGTGGTCCCCACGTGGAGGGCGGGGTCCTGCAACACCGTGACGGCACTGCGGGCGATGTCCTCCCTGGCCACTACCGACACCGCGCCGTCACCCGCCGGTCCGCGGATCACCCCGTCCGCACCGGCCAGGAGCGGCAGGAAGTCGAGGTAGAGGTTGTCCCGCAGGAACGTGTAGTCCATCCCGGTCGCCTTGATCCGTTCCTCGGTGGCGTAGTGGTCCCGGGCCAGGGTGAAGGTTGCGTCCGGTGCCGCGCCATAGAACGACGTGTACACCACGTGTTGCACCCCGGCTGCCGCTGCGGCATCGATGAAGGCATAGTGCTGTTGCAGCCGGTCCTCGGTCTCTTGGCCGGAAACCATAAACAGGAGCTTGACTCCCTCCAGCACCCGGCTGGCCTGTGCGGAATCCGCATAGCTGCAGACCAGCGGGACCGCACCTTCCAGCTCTGGTGCGCGGCCGGCGTCGCGGACCAGCAGGCGCTGGGCGGTGCCGGCTTCGGCCAATTGCCGGGCAACCATGCCGCCCAAAACGCCGGTGGATCCGGTGACGGCAAGGTCGGCCAGGGCTGGAAGGGCAGTCACGGGGCTCCTAGGCTTCGCGGGCCGCTGGCGACTTGGTCTGCGCCGGATCGCGTTCGGCGAGGGAGCCGATCGCGTCGTCGATCTTTTTCAGGACCTGCGGCTCGAGGCTCACACCCGCGGCGGCCACGCTGTCCGCGATCTGCTCCGGCCGGGACGCCCCGACGATGGCCGAGGCCACATTCGGGTTCTGCAGGACCCAGGCCACCGCGAGCTGCGGCATGGTGAGGCCGGCTTCCGCGGCGATCGGCTTGAGCTCCTGGACGCCGGCCAGGACGTCGTCGCGCATCCAGCGCTGGATCATCGTGGCGCCGCCCTTGTCATCCGTGGCACGGCTGCCTTCGGGGGCAGGCTGGCCGGGCAGGTACTTTCCGCTGAGCACGCCCTGCGCCATGGGGGACCAGACGATCTGGGACACGCCGAGTTCTTCCGACGCCGGCACAACCTCTGCCTCGATGACCCGCCACAGCATGGAGTACTGCGGCTGGTTGGAGATCAGCTGGAAGCCCAGTTCCTTGGACAGCGCGTGGCCTTCGCGGAGCTGATCGGCAGTCCACTCGCTGACGCCAATGTAGAGGGCCTTGCCCTGCCGCACGATGTCCGCGAAGGCCTGCATGGTCTCTTCCAGCGGCGTCTCGAAGTCGTACCGGTGGGCCTGGTAGAGGTCCACGTAGTCCGTCTGGAGCCTGCGGAGCGAGCCGTTGATCGAGTCCATGATGTGCTTGCGGGAGAGGCCCAGATCGTTCTTGCCCTTGGGCCCGGTGGGGCCGTAGACCTTGGTGAAGATCTCCAGGGACTCACGGCGCTCGCCCTTGAGTGCCTCGCCGAGGACGGTTTCCGCTGCGGTGTTGGCGTAGACGTCGGCCGTGTCAAAGGTGCTGATGCCGGCGTCGAGCGCTGCCCGCACGCACTGGGTGGCGACGTCGTTCTCCACCTGCGAGCCGTGGGTCAGCCAGTTGCCGAACGTGATTTCCGAGACTTTGAAGCCGCTGTTTCCGAGGTATCTGAATTCCATGTTTTCACGCTAGCCGAGATGCCGGCTCGTGGTAAGGGCTTTCCAAAACGCGCGACGGCGATGCTGGCGGACCCGCGGTCAGCGGCGGCGAAGCTCCGCGTACTCCAGGGACGGGACGATCGCTCCGGCGTCGCGTTCCACAAAGTTGGTTCCAGGGGGCACCAGTTCGTCGATCGCGTCCAGCACGGATTCGCCCAGCAGGGTGTCCGCCGCCCTGAGGTAGGCGTGCAGGTGCTCTTCGGTGCGGGGGCCGATGATCACGCTGCTGATGGCCGGGTGGTTCAGGGCAAAGCCGATAGCCAGTTCCACGACGGAGATCTCCAGCTTGTCCGCGAGCCGCGCCAGAGAGTCCGACGCCAGCAGCTTCCGCTCGCTGGCAGGTCCGGAAATGTCATAACGGCCCGGCAGGGAATGCACCCGTGCGGGGGGTTTGCCGGCATCCAGCACGAAGTCCCCGGAGAGCCAGCCGCCGGCGAGGGGGCCGTATGCGAGCACGCCCAGCCCGTACTGCTGGGAGATGGGGAGGACATCGCGCTCGTTGCCGCGCACCAGCATGGAATAGGGTACCTGGTTGCCCACTGGCGGGATCAGATGGTTCGTGGTGGCAAGCCACTGCGCCTCCACCAGTTGCGCGGGGGTGAACACCGAGGTGCCGTAGTAGAGGATCTTGCCCTGCCGGATGAGGTCGTTCAGGGCGGTGATGGTCTCCAGCACGTCAGTGTTGTAGTCCGGCCGGTGCGCCTGGTATAGGTCGATCCGGTCCGTCTGCAGCCGGCGGAGGCTGCCCTCCACCGCCTGCATGATCCAGCGCCGGGAGTTGCCCGAGTGGGCCGGGTTGGCGCTCATCTGGCCGTGGAACTTGGTGGCCAGGAAGACGTCGTCGCGGCGGCCGCGGAGCGCACGGCCCACCACCTGTTCGGACTCACCCTGGGAGTAGACGTCGGCGGTGTCCACCGCGGTGATGCCGGCGTCCAGGGCAGCCTGGATAATGCGGATGCTGTCGTCTGCACCGGTGGCGGCGCCGCCGGATGCGCCGCCCGGCCCCTCGCCAAAGTTCATGGTGCCCAGTGTGAGCGGGCTGATGGGCGTGCCGGACCGCCCGAACACACGAAGTTCGCTGAGGCTCATCCCCTGCTCCTCACGGTCGATTCCCCACGCGGATTGCTGTGGATCGTCACGACGCTACACAAATTCGGCGCCGCGCCGCAGGAAAGCGCCACAGTGCTTCGTTTTTCGTAGCACGGGGTAACGCGGCGGGCAGTAATGACGGTTTGTGAAGATCAGAGCCGGTCGGCGGGCAGCTTGCCTTTGAGGACCTTGGCGTGGCCGGAGAGGGACACCAGGGAGCCGGTGTCCAAGGGGGACAACGGCGCTGGCGTGGAGGGTTTTTTGAAGGACCGCGGTACGTCGCGCACCGGGTGGTCCTTGTGCAGCGCCGACTCAACCAGCGGAGCGACGGCCACCACCTTCTCGGCCGGCACGCCGGGATCCGGCAGGTCACGGACGGAGACCCTGATTTCCGGTGCGGCTGCGCGTGCCCGCGCCAGTGCCCGGGCATCGGCTTCTGCGACGGCGGCTGCCCAGTCTTCTGCCAGCACCGGCGGTTCACGGCGTGCGGCGGTGAGCAGGGGGTGGTGTTCCACGGCGTTCTGGAAACGCGGCTTCAGTTCGGACGGTTTCAGGGCGGTTCGGCCGTCGCGCAGCACCTTGCGCCAGTCGCGCGGCGCCGTGAGGGTGGCGACGGCGGCACTCCCGTGCGTGCGTGCGCCTGACACGGCAGCGCCGGTCTTCGTCCGCGTCATCGCCCGCAGGGCAGCGGCTTTGGCGCGAAGCACCCCTGCACGCGCCGGCGTGGCGGGGGAGGGGGCGGCAACGCCGTCGTCGTGGCCTGCCACGTCGGGGCCCGCGGCCGATGAGGCAGTCCCGGTCAGGCGGACGAGCGGCAGGGTTTCATTCCGGGGAAGCTTGCCAAAGATGGCCATGAGCGTCAGGGCAACCAGCCGGCCGACACCCGCCAGGACAAGGGTGGCTACCACCAGGAGGAAGAGACCAAAAAACATCAGGAATGCGAGGCCGAGCGTGCCAAAAAAGGTCAGGTTGAGAGCGATCGTTGTTGAATCTCCCACGTCACCTCTCCTATCTGCCAGCAGCGGAGTCCGTGCCGGCACCCATCACCACGGGCAACAGCCCCTCCACTACCTTACGGACTATTTGTAGGCCCCGGCGCCGCAAGGAGGGGTGCGTCCGAGGTTGTTTCAAACCTGTTACCGGATATGACAAGGCCACAGCCGCCTATAGTCGGAAGGAGACCCCGAAAGCCCTGTGGACGCCGGGCCCGGACCAGCCTGACAGGAGCATCATGCCCGAAAATCCAGCCGCTGTGCGCAGCTGCTTCTGCCTGTCGGGTGAGTCGTACGAAGAGTGCTGCGGGCGGTTCCACACCGGCCAATCCGACGCCGCCACCGCCGAGCAGCTGATGCGGTCCCGGTACAGCGCCTTTGTTCTGCTCGACGCCGCCTACCTCCTGCGGACATGGCATCCGGACACCGCGCCGGCGGACCTGGAACTGGACTCCGCCATGGAATGGCGGCGCCTCGATGTTGTGTCCACCAGCCGCGGTGGACCGCTGGACACTGCGGGGACCGTGGAGTTCAAAGCCCATTTCCGGCACAACGGCGTACGCGGAGTCCACCACGAAACCAGCCGTTTCGTGCGCGAGAACCGCCGCTGGTACTACGTAGATGCTGTGCTCCTCGCCTAGCCCTCGCTGTACGTTTCGTCCGGCGTGAAGCCGGCCTTGTCCACCTTGCGGTGGAAATGCATGCCCGCTAAGCCTCCCAGGACGGCACCGGCCAGCGCGACCAAAGCCACCACCACGGCGGCAATGATGCTCGTGATGGTCAGTTCGCCTTCATTGATGGGGATCCGCGGGAAGGTGTTCAGGTTGGCCAGGACATTGAACTGCTGTCCGGCAACGAGGCCAAGGATCGCGATGACCACTGCGGCAATGAGCGCCCAGATCCACACCATAAAACCCTGTTTGGCGCCGTTGAACCGTGCCATCCGGCCTGCCACGTAGCCGCCCGAATAGTACGAGGCGAACAGGATCACCAGTAGGACGATGATGCCCACCAGCCCTACGGTGCCGTTGGTGGCCACCTGGTTGACGGCGTCGTCGACGTCCGTGTTGTTGGCGAGACCCACAGCCGTTCCCGCTGCTGCCACGAACGCCGTGAGCAGGACCGCCATGCCCATGGCGGCCAGCCAGCCGAAGAAGGCAGATCCCACCTTGATTCCCCCGAACTGCTCCTTTTCCCGGGCCACGGCGGTCTGCCGGTCAGTCACGTTCGGGTCCGTCACGCTCGGGTAGGCAGCGGTGCTGTCGGCGACGTCCGGGTCCGCTACGTATGCGCGCTCGCCGTACGTGGGCGGCGCCTGTTGATAGGCCTGGGCGGGCTGACCGCCGGCGAAGGTTTCATCACGAGCAGTCTCATTCCGTAGATTCTCGTTCCGGGCACGCCGCGGAAGACTGTCCTCTGGGTTCGTTTGGTTGCTCATGGCTCAACTCAACCACCGCTGACCTGCGATAACAAGGGTACTTATTAGTTTCTAGCGGTATCGGCGGTGCTGGTTTTCCTTCGTTGAGGCCCCGGGAGTAGCGTCCGCGATCCACGGCCCTGTGCCCTCGGACTGGTCAAGGACGCCGGCTTCAAGCCACGTGTAGTCCCCGGCCAGGACTTTGCGCGAGAGGTGGTGGTCGCCGTCGTCAGTGTTCCGCCAGAGCTGGTCGAAATACTCCTCGACGCGGACCCGGGCCTGCTCGCAGTATGCCTCAGCCAGTTCGTAGGCGCTGGCTGCACGTTCCGGCGCGGTGTGGAGCATCATCTCGGCCCGTGAACAGCACGCGGCCATGGCGTAAAGCTCCGCACCGATATCAACAATTCGGCCCAGGAAGGCCTGCTTGTGCTCGAGCCTGGCCTGCCAGCGGCCCATGC
>JBKKDH010000338.1:0-4000 GCA_046708445.1 Arthrobacter sp. | reverse complement strand
AGCCCGGAATTGTTATTGGTGAGGCGGCTCGGCCTGGAGGCCGGGCTCGGCCTCCCATACAACCGGTGCGAAACATCGCTCCATGTACTGGCCTCCCCGATCAGCCGGCGGTTTTGCCTGCTGATGGTTACAACGTAAATCCATCGCAAGTAATTTCCGGCTTCATCCATCGGCGATTCCTGTTGCGGCCATGTGAATTCCGCGTGAACGGCAGCAGTTCAGGTGCCGAAGCGCCGCTGCCGGCCAGCGTAGTCCCGGAGTGCGCGGAGGAAGTCCACTTTGCGGAAAGCCGGCCACAGTGCTTCACAGAAATAGAACTCGCTGTAGGCGCTCTGCCACATCAGGAAGCCGGACAGCCGCTGTTCACCCGAAGTCCTGATCACCAGGTCGGGGTCCGGCTGGCCACGCGTGTACAGGAAGCGCGAGATGTCGTCAACGCTCAGGCTGTCGGCCAGCTTCGAGATATCCGCGCCGTTCGCAACCGCGTCGTGGAGCAGCTCGCGGACGGCATCAACGATCTCCCGGCGACCGCCATAACCCACTGCCACGTTGACGTGGATTTTTTCATGTACAGGCGTCCGGGCTGTCAGTTTGTTCAGCCGTTCGGCGAGGTAATCGGGCAGCAGTTCCGGCGCACCCATTGCGTGGACAGAGATGTTGGAGTCCTCATCCAGGCGGTCCAGGGTATTGGCGATGATCCCCATCAGGAGGTCCAGTTCTTCGCTGGACCGGCTCATATTGTCAGTCGAAAGCATGTACAGGGTGACCACTTTGACGCCGAGTTCCTGGCACCAGCCGAGGAACTCGTGGATTTTGTCCGCTCCTGCCTGGTGGCCCTGGCTGGTTGGCGCATTGAACTGTTTCGCCCAGCGCCGGTTGCCATCCACCATCACGCCGATATGCCTGGGGATGCGGTCCCCTGAGAGGTCCCGGAGAAGCCTTCGCTCGTAGAAGCCATAGAGGAACCCGGGCAATTCCACGCGGAGACTCACCTGACTTCCCTTGCTGTACGACGGCTTGCACATCCTAGGCTACCGTCCGCAGCGGGGGGCACGCCGCCGGGCCTGACTGTGACAGCCGCACCAAATGTTACCCATGGGTAACTTACTGGAGCGTAGGTTATTCTGGAGCAATGAACAGAGAGACTCCAAACGGCCAGCCCGGCCAGGGGCCGGAGGGCAATGCAGGGCCAGTCGATGATGCCGCCGTCCGGTTGGCGGAACTGCTCATGATCAAACCCAAATGGCGCGGCTGGATCCACTCCGTCACGGCGCCCTTGGCCCTCATCGCGGGGGCCGTACTGGTCCTGCTTGCCCCTACGGCGGACCTCAAGATCGCCTCCGCAATCTACGCGGCTACCGGCGTCCTGCTCTTCGGCATCAGTGCCGTCTACCACCGCGGCAACTGGTCTCCCGGGGTAAGAATTGTCCTGAAACGGCTGGACCATACCAACATCATGCTGGTCATCGCGGGCAGCTACACACCGCTGGCGTGGTCATTGCTGGAACGCCCGAAGGCCGTGCTGCTGCTGTGGGTCATCTGGACCGGGGCCATCCTGGGTGTGCTTTTCCGGCTGCTGTGGACGCACGCCCCGCGCTGGCTGTACGTGCCGATCTACATCGCCCTGGGCTGCGGTGCGCTGTTCTACCTGCCCGAGTTCTTCGCCGCCAGCGTCCCCGCCGCCGTCCTGATCTGCGTCGGCGGCATCCTGTACATCACCGGCGCCGTCTTCTACGCACTCAAGAAGCCCAACTTCAGCTACGAGCACTTCGGCTTCCATGAACTGTTCCACGCGCTCACGGTGCTGGCCTTTGCCGCGCACTTTATGGCCATCGCCATAGCCGTCCTCGGCTGACAGTACGCGACGGGCGGATCCTCGACTTGGCCGGAGCCGGCGGTTACGCGGTGGTCGGGGCCAGTTCAGTCCCGAGGCTGGGAACGGTCATGGGCCGTGCCCGTTCCGTTTCCTTCGGCTTCATTTTCCGGCGCACTCATACCGTCATGGGCGTCGGCAGCGTCGACGTCCGCGGCTGCTGCGGCCGCCATGCCTTCCTCCTCGACCTGCGCACGATACCGGACGCGACGGATACGGCGGACCATGTCCACGATGAGCAAGGTGGTTGCCAGCACAAAGAAGGCAGTCATGATGAAGCCCCACAAGCCCGGGGTGATCTGGTCCTCCGACACGCCCTCACGCAACGACGGTGTGGGCAGCGGGGACGGTGTGGTGGCCAGGGCGAGAAGCAAGTGGTGCACGGTATAAACCTTCTATGGAAACTGACAGGCGTCCGGCCGCGGACTGAGGATCCAGCCACAGCGGGGCGCTCTTCTACGCGGCATAGAAATTGCCTGCTGCCTCTATCTTAGCCCTGCGAAAAGGTCCTTCTCCGGCAGCTCCGCAGGTATCCGGGACTGGATCAGCGAGTAGTCTTCCCACGGCCAGGCGCGGCGCTGCATCTCAGGGGCGACGGCGAAGAAGAAGCCCAGTGGGTCCACCTGCGTCCTGTGGGCCCGGAGGGCGTCGTCGCGGGCTTCGAAGTAGTCACCGCAGTCAATCTGCGTCGTGGTGGGGTGGCCTGCGGGCGGCGGAATGTGTCCTTCGGCGTCCGTCTCCAGCCAGGCGGCGAGCCGTTCTGCATAGGGGGACTGCAGGCCGGCCTCTTCCAGGGCAAAATGCAGCGCCCGGAACCGTTCAGGGCTGAACGCCCGGTCGTAGTAGAGCTTGCTTGGCTCCCAAGCCCCGCCGGTGTCCGGGTAGCGGTCAGGATCACCGGCAGCCTCGAAGGCTTCCACGGCCACCCTGTGGGCCATGATGTGGTCGGGGTGGGGATAACCGCCGTTTTCGTCGTAGCTGATGATCACCTGGGGCTTGAATTCCCGGACAAGCCGCACGAGTGGCGCAGCCGCGCGCTCCAACGGTTGCACGGCAAAGGAGCCGTGCGGGAGGGGCGGAAGTGGATCACCCTCGGGGAGGCCGGAGTCCACGAAGCCCAGCCAGCGCTGCCGGATGCCCAGTACTTGGGCCGCCCGCTCCATCTCAAGGCGCCGCGCCCCCGCCATGTCCCTTCTTGGGTGGGGTTCGCCTTCCACCGCCGGGTTCTGGATATCGCCCCTCGACCCGTCAGTGCACGTGGCCACCATGACTTCCACGCCCGAGGCCGCGTACATGGCCATGGTTGCCGCGCCTTTGCTGGACTCGTCATCCGGGTGGGCATGGACGGCGAGGAGGCGGAGCGTGGCCGGGGTGGAGCTGGACGCTGTCATGGGTGGACGGCTCCTTTATCTTCTGTAGCCGTTGTGCTGGCCGCTTGTACTGGGTAGGGCTGGCTGGTCCGGAAATCCGGGGCCCGGATCCGCACTAAACTGGACTGGTGACTTCCCAGGATCAGCCCGCCGTTTCCGCGCCAGCAGACACTAGCCTAGCCAATCGTTATGGCCGTCAAAAGCGCAGGCTGTCCCCCACCGCGAAGCGCATCCTCGGCGCGACGGCACTGGCGGGCGGAATCGGCTTCATGGCCTGGGTATCCACGTCCTCAGCCGTCTCCGGTGTGACGTTCAAGGACATCGGGTACAGCACCACCGACGCCACCCAGGCAGAGGTCGATTTCCAGGTCACGCGGGAGCCTGGGACGGCCGTCAAGTGTGCCGTCAAGGCCCTGGATTCGAAGTTTGCCGTGGTGGGTTGGAAGGTAGTGGACATCCCGCCCGGTGAGGCTGACCAGACTGCCGACGGCGGCCGGACCATTTCCCAGCGGATCGTGGTGAAGACCGAGTCCCTGTCCGTGTCCGGAGTGGTGGACAGCTGCTGGATTCCGGACGGCAACAAATAGCCGAATGTGATCTGCGCCGCTTGCTTGTTGGGTTATGTCCAGTGGATTGACTACAATGGAGCAATACCTTTACCCCGCTGAGCTGGTTACTGAGTTCCACAAGTGGCCACCGTGGCGGGGTCTTTTGCATGTATGACCGAAGAGGAGAAGTCCGTGTCGACCACCAACAG
>JBKKDH010000337.1:0-4749 GCA_046708445.1 Arthrobacter sp. | reverse complement strand
CCGCAGTACTCGGACCTCGCCGCGCTGGTGGGGGAGACCGCGGACAACCTCCCCGGTGTTCCGGGTGTCGGCCCCAAAACCGCCGCTAAGTGGATCAACCTCTACGGCGGACTCGAAGGAGTGCTTGAGCACCTGGATGCGATCGGCGGCAAGGTGGGGGAAGCCCTCCGCGAAAACGTCGAGGACGTCAAGCGCAACCGGCGGCTGAACAGGCTCCACACTGACCTCGAGCTGCCGGTGACCCTGGACGACCTCGCGGAACCGCGTCCGGACGAGGCCGCCCTGGAACAGCTCTTCGACGAACTGGAATTCAAGACCATCCGGACCCGGCTCTTCGCCCTCTACGGCAGCGACGACCTGGAACCTGCCGAGCGCGAGAGCATCGACATACCGGAGTACGTGACGCCAACCGAAGCAACGGCGCTGGAAGCGTTCCTGAAGGCCGGCGCCGGAAAGCGGTCAGCCGTCGCCGTGGACCTGGTGCCCGGCCGGATCGGTGAAGACGCCGCAGCACTGGCCATTGTCCGTGACGACGCCGCCGCCTACATCGACCTCACAGCACAGGACGCCGCCGCCGAAAACGTCCTGGCGGACTGGCTGCGGAACGCGGAAGCCCCCAAGGTCATGCACGGCTACAAGGCTGCGCTGAAGGCCCTCTCCAGCCGTGGCCTTGGCCTGGAAGGGGTGGTGGATGACACCTCAGTATCCGGGTACCTCATCCAGCCGGACCGCCGCACCTACGAGCTCTCCGAACTGGCACAGCACCACCTCAACATCAGCATCTCCTCCGAGACCGCCAAGGCCGGCCAGCTTGAGCTGTCGTTCGACGGCGACGACGCCGCAGCTGCCGGCGCGCTGGTCCAGGCGGCAGCCGTGGTCCAGGCCCTGAGCCGCTTCTTCGAATCGGAACTGAACGAACGGCAGGCCGCCGACCTGCTGGCCACCTTGGAGCTGCCCGTCAGCCGGGTGCTGTCCGACATGGAACTCGCTGGCATCGCCATCGACATGGCGCGCATGGACGAACAGCTCGCCGACCTCGCCAAGGTGATCGACAACGCCCAGGAACTCGCGTTCGCCGCGATCGGCCACGAGGTCAATCTCGGTTCGCCCAAGCAGCTGCAGACTGTCCTCTTCGAGGAACTCCAGCTGCCGAAGACCAAGAAGATCAAGTCCGGCTACACCACCGACGCCGCGTCGCTCAAGAACCTGCTGGAAAAGACCGGACACGAATTCCTGGTCCAGCTCATGGCCCACCGCGAGTCCTCAAAGCTGCGCCAGATGCTGGAATCGCTGAAGAAGTCCGTCACGGAAGACGGCCGGATCCACACCACGTACGCGCAGAACGTGGCAGCCACGGGCCGGATCTCCTCCAACAACCCCAACCTGCAGAACATCCCCATCCGCAGCGAGGAAGGCCGGCGCGTCCGCGGCATCTTTGTGGTCAGCGAGGGCTATGACTGCTTGCTGTCTGCGGACTACTCACAGATTGAAATGCGCATCATGGCCCACCTCTCGGGTGACGCCGGCCTGATCCAGGCCTACAAAGACGGCGAGGACCTCCACCGCTTTGTGGGCTCCAACATCTTCCATGTCCCCACCGACCAGGTCACCAGCGCCATGCGTTCCAAGGTCAAGGCCATGTCCTATGGCCTCGCCTACGGCCTGACGTCCTTTGGCCTCTCCAAGCAGCTGGAAATTTCCGTTGACGAGGCCCGGACGCTCATGAAGGACTACTTTGACCGGTTCGGCGCGGTCCGTGACTACCTCCGCGGCGTGGTGGACCAGGCACGGATCGACGGCTACACCGCCACCATCGAGGGGCGCCGCCGTTACCTCCCGGACCTCACCAGCACGGACCGCCAGCTGCGCGAAAACGCGGAACGCATCGCGCTGAACTCGCCCATCCAGGGCTCGGCGGCGGACATCATCAAACGCGCCATGCTGGGTGTGCACGCGGAGCTCGCAGCCCAGGGCCTGAAGTCCCGCATGCTGCTGCAGGTCCACGACGAACTGGTGCTGGAAGTGGCTGCCGGTGAGCGGGAAGCGGTGGAGAAACTCGTCACCGAGCAGATGGCCGGCGCCGCGGACCTCAGCGTCCCGCTGGACGTCCAGATCGGCGTGGGTCCGAGCTGGTACGACGCCGGCCACTAGGACGGTCAGCGACACAGGAACGGGGGGCGGGGCGCGATGGACAAGTACGACGTCAGGAAACTGTTCAAGGAACTCTACGCGCCCCGTGCCCGGGACTTCGAGGTGGTCACCGTGCCTCCGCTGAATTACCTGATGCTGGACGGGCAAGGCAACCCGGGGACAGCACTGAAGTACAGGACGGCATCGCGAAGTCCGCCTCAAAGAAGGTTCCCGGGCTGGATCAGCTCAGGCTTGAGACCCTCGACGCTCAAAACCATCCTCCGCGAGCCCGTGCGCCGGATCTGACCTTCCTCCGCCGGCGGGGCGTGTTGATGCTGGCCAGGCGCCGAAAGGATTGGTTAGGCTCGGCAGTGTGGCTGAACTGAGTGGAAACTATGAAATCCGGCGCTTCGACGCGGTCTCCCAGGGCGAGCCGGGATACGCCGAAGCGGAAAAGTGGGTCAAGGCGGTAGCCTTCGGCTTCCACGAGGCCACCCGGAGCCCGGAACACATCGCGAAGTCCATGGCGACCTATCGGGCCGACCGCCGCATCCTGACCGGCGCGTACCAGACCGTCGAAGTGGCCCCCCAGTCACTTCCTGCAGACGTTCCGGTGGCCACGTTCGGCACCCTCCGCAAGACCCTCAACATTGGCTTTGGCCGGATGCTGGAGACCCAGATGGTCACCGCGGTGACCGTCCGGACATCGCACCGGCGCCGCGGGCTGCTGCGCCGGATGATGTCCGAGGACCTGGACATGGCCCGGCGCGACGGCATCGCAATAGCGGCCCTGACTGCGTCCGAAGGGTCGATCTACGGACGGTTCGGCTACGGCGTCGCCAGCTTCGAACGAACCGTGAACGTCGATACCACCGCACGGTTCCAACTAAACCACCAGGCGATCGGCACCGTAGAGGTCGCTGATCCCAAGGTGCTGCTGGACGTGGCCCCGAAAGTCTTCGACCGCGTCCACCGCGTGACGCCCGGATCGATCGGCCGCCAGGAGTGGTACCGCCAGCTCGCCTCAGGATCCCTGGGCCGGGACGGCAAGGAAGATCCCGCCGTCAAGGTGGCGCTGCATTACGGGCCCGGCACCACCGTGGACGGCTACGTCTCCTACAAGTTCCTGGGCTGGGACACCAAGCCCTACACCGTCGAAGTGGTGGACCTGGTGGCTGCCACCAACGAGGCGTACCTGGAGCTCTGGCAGTTCCTGGGCGCCATCGACCTGGTGGAACGGGTTACGTGGGCCGAGGCGCCGGTGGATGACCCGCTGGCCTGGGCGCTGGTCGATCCCCGCTGCATCGAGTCCTCGGACGGCAGGGACATGCTCTGGCTCCGGATCCTCGATGTCCCTGGCGCGCTGGAAGCCCGGCATTATCCCGTGGACGGCAGGCTGGTCCTGGAGGTGCTTGATCCGCTTGGCCTCACGGCTGGGACGTACGCTTTGGAGGTCACGGGCGGCGAGGCCGCCGTCGTACGCCTTGAAGCGGAGGAGGAAGCGGACCTGACGCTGGATGTCTCCGCCCTGTCATCAATTTATCTCGGCGGGGTCTGCCCGGTTACGCTGGCGGCGGCTGGGCGGATCCGCGAACACAAGCAGGGCGCGGCGCTCCAGGCGCGTGGCATGTTTGCGGTTGAGCGGGCCACGCATTGCCTGACCCACTTCTAGGGGCTCCTGCCGGATCCAAGGACAATTCATGGGGGATATTTGCGCGCCGGGGCTGACCGGCCGCCGGGCACTTTTGCTTGGTTTTACGTCGGGCGTCTTCGCGGCCCGTTCGGCGTGTGCCGCACCGGCCGCAACGGGGACCGGCGGAGCGGCCAGTCCGGATGAACCACAGGTCCTGGCCGCGGCAGCCTCGCCGGGGCCAACTGTGAGCGGACAGCATGTGCCAGCGCCAACCCAGGCCCTGCCACCCCAGGCCCCGCCAAGTACGCCCGTCGTGGTGCAGCCGCCGTCGAAAGCCCAGCTCGTGGCGGAATTCGCCGGCAGGCGCCCCACCGAGTGGGGACTGGAGGTGACCGGCGTAGTGACCAGGTCCGCGGCGCATAGGACGGTAATCACCCTGGACGCCTGCGGCGGCCCCGGCGGATCCGGTGTTGACCACGATCTCCTTGCCACCGTGCGGCGGCTGAACGTTCCGGCGACCCTTTTTGTGAACGCCCGGTGGATCCACGCGAACCGCCAGCTTGCCGCCGAACTCGGGAAAGATCCGCTCTTCGAACTGGCCAACCACGGCTGGCTTCACCGGCCGCTGTCCGTCACCGGCAGAACCGCCTACGGCATCCCCGGCACCGCGAGCATCGCGGACGCTTATGACGAGCTGACGGGATGCCGGGAGGTGCTGCTTGAAGCTGCCGGGCAGCCGTCACGCTTTTTCCGGGCAGGCACGGCCTACTTCGACGACGTGGCTGCCGCCATGACCCGCCGCCTGGGCATGCTGCCTGTAAATTTCAGTATCAACGCCGACGCCGGTGCCACCCTGCCGCCCGCAGGGGTCGCGTCGGCTCTGTCTGCCGCAGGACCGGGAGACATCGTCATTGCGCACTTCAACAAGCCAGGCAGCGGCACCGCAGCCGGCTTCCGGCAGGCGCTGCCGCGGCTGCACGACGGCG